>JBDUCK010000227.1:0-5817 GCA_040003485.1 Ferruginibacter sp.
CGCGGGAGCGCTTCCCCGAGGCCGAGCACGTGCTCGCGCTGTGGCCGCAGGAGGCCTTACCGTAAGGGTTTTTTGATAATCGTTCATCTGAATAATTTTTATTTTAATAAATTAGTTGTGGTTCCAAATTTCTTTTCGTTCTCAGTTTGCGGCTTATCCTTGCCGTTAGGCTTGCCTTTGCCGGTAGTAATGAGGCTGTACAAACTATTTTGTATATAATTGGTCCATGCATCCCGGCAGATTTCGTAACATTAATAATCCGGCACCAATCCCAGGTGGGTAAACCGGAGTTGCGTTTTGTTATCCTGCCCGGAGATGTCAAAAATTATTTTTGTGCCTGTCCATTCGCTTTTGTCTTTTGTAAATTTAAAATAGTTATCCTGCACCAGCCAAACCACTTTTTTACCAGGAGTAACTTCTATTAATTTTATTTTGCAGCGATGAACATCTTCGTAATGATATTTAAACTCATCGTTAAGTTTGCCTGTACTGCCTTCAATTTCTTCTGACCACCATCCACGAACATTGGTGATGGCATCGAATACCTGTTTGGGCGTTTGGTCTACCAGGATGGTAGTGGTAAAATCGGATGTTGTCATGATTGTATCTTTTTTTGGTATGTTTTTTTGTTTAAAATTATCCTGGCCAAAGCAAGAAGCACTTATTACCATGAGCAGAAAATAGGTGATCGTTTTTCTCATAATCATTTTGATTATCATAAAAAATAAAATGAATATTATTGAAGCAAAATAAATTGTCCCAGGTGGTATGACAGGTGACTTGTCCTGGTAATTATAATATTTAATTTGTTGCGATGCGGTTCTTTAATAAAATCTTCGGTAGAAACAGCAGTATGTTTTTGCAACCATTCATCGGGTTGTAAGCTGTCAAATTTTTGCGTTAATACTTCGTTGTGTTTACTCCAGTATGCTCTCAATTCTTTTGCCGAAGGCATTTCACTTATTGATTTATCCGGAGACTTAATAAAAGGTTCATGTAGCTCCGGGTATAATTTATCTCCCAAACCTAACAATATCAACATGTCATCATGTACAGCTATAAGATGTCCTAACAGGTATATTCCCCTGTTCTTACCTGACGCAATTTCTTTTAGCAATTGTTCATCAGTTGTAGCGTTAAGGGCAGTATCAAAGTTTTTTATTTGAGCATACCACCTGTCTAATATCATTTTTACCAACAGTTGATTTGAATTCATTTCTTTTTCTTTTGTTTTAGATGTAGTTTTTGAAATATTTTTCCTGGTACAAATTTATTGTCTGAATGCGACTTTATCAGGGTGTTAAATGGACTATCTGATGGGTTGATCTGGACATGCATAATTTATATCTTTGCAAAAAAATATTGCGCATGAAACATCTTACCATAATAGTTCCTGAGGGAGAGAATAACTTAAGCAGCATAGTAGGTGCTTATAAAATATTTACAAGAGCCAACGCCTATTGGTCGCAAACCCCAGCAGGTAAGGAAAACAGCAGAAGAGAATTATTTAAAATTGAGCTGGCAGGTATTTCAAAAGAAGTGGGGTTTTATGAGGGCTTGTTTACCGTGAAGCCACATACGAATATCTCGGCTATAAAAAAAACCGATCTCATCATCATTCCATCATTGAACCATAATTATGAAAAAACGGTGAAAGCAAATAGATTGCTGATTGAATGGATTGAGAAGCAATATAAACATGGCGCTGAAATAGCAAGTATATGTACCGGTGCATTTATGCTGGCATCATCCGGTTTGCTGGATGGAAAAAGTTGCTCCACGCATTGGTCCGCTGCTGATAATTTCAGAGCGTTGTTTCCAAAAGTACATTTACAAACGGATAAGCTGATCACGGATGAAAATGGAATTTATACCAATGGTGGTGCCTATTCTTTTCTGAACCTGATCATATATTTGGTAGAGAAATATTACGACCGGCGAACAGCCATTTTTTGTTCCAAAGTTTTTCAGATTGAGATGGACAGAAATACTCAGTCAGCATTTACCATATTTACCGGCCAGAAAATGCACGGGGATGAAATGGTAAAAAAAGCACAGGCATTTATTGAAAGTAACCTGGATGAAAAAATATCTGTTGAACACTTGTCTTCAAAATTGGCTGTCGGCAGGCGAAATTTTGACCGAAGGTTTATAAAGGCAACCGGGAATACGCCTCTTGAATATTCGCAACGGGTAAAAATTGAATCGGCAAAAAAAGCATTTGAAACCAGCCGCAAAACCATTAATGAAGTGATGTATGAAGTAGGTTATTCGGATGTGAAAGCTTTTCGTGAAGTATTCAGAAAAATTACAGGTATGTCGCCATTGGAATACAGGGGTAAATACAATAAGGAGGCGGTGGTTTAAAGTTTCCAGGTTTTCACAAAAGACAATGATTTTGTGCGATGACTGTTGCTAGACTTTTTTGAAAAACTTCCGAACCTGGTCCCCTATAACGGGTGTTTCCAAAATCAAGAAAGCAATCACTGTTATAAGGGCGTGTTCTTTATTAAACTCATAATGATTGGTATAATTTTATTTATAAATCCCGGGTAACATTTTTTTCGTTATTTATTATCCCGTGGCGGGTTTAACCGATTAAAACATTTATCATCAAAACAATTCCGTACTTATCAGCATTTGTAACATCCTTTTTGCTATTGCTTTTTATTTGCAGCAGTTGCGCTTTCAGATCAATAAAAAGATCAAAGGGTATTGAATACTTAAAGCCGGGAGCATCGCCAGGTATTGCAGCCCAACAGCTGAATGTTTTTGCACCGAGAAAACACAAAGCCCCGAAAGATGTGTTGATCTTTATTCATGGTGGCAACTGGAATTCTGGTAACCGAAAACTGTATAGTTTTTTTGGCGCCCGCCTGGCCAGGAAAGATATGGTTGCCGTTATTATAGATTATCCTCTCAGCCCTAAAGCCACTTATAGTGAAATGGCTATTGCATCTGCCAGCGCTGTTAAATGGGTTAAAGAAAATATTGCAACTTATGGTGGAAACCCAGAGCGGATCTTTATATCAGGCCACTCAGCCGGTGGGCATCTTGCTGCATTAGTATCGCTGAATAATGAATATTTTGACAGCCTCTTAATGGCTAACCCAATAAAAGGCACCATATTTATTGATGCCGCCGGACTTGACATGTATGACTATTTAAGAGAAGAAGATTTTGAGGCGACACATACCTACCTGAAGACTTTTACCAGCGATCCCGCCACCTGGAAAAAAGCTACGCCACTCTATTACCTGCACAAAGGAATGCCGCCAATGCTCATTTACCAGGGTGGCAAAACCTACCCATCTATTAAAGCAGCAAATGAAAAATTCATCAGTGCATTGAGGCCTTTTGCTCCCGGTACGGGTTATCATATTTTAAAAGGGAAAAAACATATACCGATGATCCTCCAGTTTTTCTGGTCCTGGAATCCCCGCTATAAAGAGATCGCCGGGTTTATGCAGCAAACCAGGTGAGCTGAAAAAAATAATAAATGGCTGAAGCTATAGTTGATTTGGATATTGCTGGGAAGAAGATTAATAATATCTTACCTTTATGGCAATATTTTTAAACCTATACAAGGTTTTCCAGCGATATTTTACTATTTAGCATCAATAATTTAAAAAAATCAGTTACGCACTATGGCAGAAACATGGAACAAAAAGGAACGGGAAAAGAAAAAAAAACAGAGCAAAAAAGAAAAAGCAGAAAAGAAACAAGAGCGGAAAGAAAACAGTAAGAACAGTGATGATCCGGAAAGTATGTTTGCTTACCTGGATGAGAATGGTAATCTTAGCAGCCAGCCACCAGACCCCCGCAAAAAAATAATTGTAAAAGCAGAGGACATTGAAATTGGTGTGCCCCGCCAGGAAGCCTTAAATCCTGATGACCTGGTACGTAAAGGTATAGTTACTCATTTTAATAGCGAGAAAGGGTATGGTTTTATTAAAGACCAGGAATCGCAGCAGAGCGTTTTTGTGCATATAAATGCCACTACAGAAGAAATTAAAGAAAATAACAAAGTGAGTTTTGAAGTGGAGATGGGCCCCAAGGGTGCCAACGCTGTAAATGTAAAACTGATTAAATAATTATACCTGTCATTTTTTTTTCCAGCCTGGGAAATCAAAAACGGCTTGCTTTTAAAAGTAAGCCGTTTTTTTTACATTAAAATATAGAAGCAAGATTGATCAGGAGTTTATATAACTATCAAGATGTTTAATAGTTTGCTGTTGCTTTAAAATAGTTTCCTGTACCACATCTGTTATAGAAATAATGCCCTGCAGTTTGTCGTCTTTAAAAACAGGCAGGTAGCGTATTTTACCGCCCGTCATCAACTCCATACAATGTTCAATGGTATCATTAGGTTTTACATGCGGCAACTCATTTGACATAATTTCTGATACCTTGGTATCATGGGAATTTTTACCTTTTAATATTACTTTACGGGAATAATCCCGCTCTGTAACAATGCCAAGGTATTCTCCATCTTTCATTACCAGCACCGATCCTATGTTATTTTCAGCCATTACAGTAAGTGCATCAAAAACCGTTGTATCTGGTAAAACTGAAATTGAATTGCTGCCCTTGCGTGAAAGAATGTCTATAACATGATTCATGATAAAAGTTTGAAAGTAATTTACGAAAGATTAAGAAAGAAAAAAAATAAAAGCAATACCGCAACGAAATAACATCCCGGTAAAAAAACGCATCATAATTATTTTGTGATCCACTTTATACAAACGGGATTGCCTACTTCAATTTTTTTACCGGTATCAGTAAGCAGGCCGGTTTGTTTATTTCTTTTAAAAATAATTATGTTATCACTGTTTTGATTGGCCACCAGGATAAAATTGCCCGAAGGATCAAAATTAAAATTGCGTGGCGTAAGCCCAAGGGTTGGCTGCTGGCCTACCAGCTTTAGTTTTCCATCTGCAGGGTTAATCTTAAAAATGGTGATAGTATTGGATTCTCCCCTGTTGCTGCAATACAAAAACTTTCCATCCGGCGAAACATGAATATCTGCACTCCCCATAGTTCCTTTAAAATCACCGGGCGCCGCATAAATGCTTTGCATAGCAATAAGTTTTCCATTACTGTATTTGTAAGCAACTACTATCCCCGTTAGTTCCTGCATCAGGTAAGCATATTTATTATTGGGAGTAAAATCTATATGCCTGGGACCCGATCCATCTTTAGCTTTTACAAAAGCCTGGGAGGCCGGCTTAAGGTTACCATTTTTTTCATTAAAAGAATAGATCATTATTTTATCAATGCCCAAGTCCGGTACAAAAAGAAAGCGGTTATCTTTTGAAAAATAGGTACAATGCACATGGGCTTTTTCCTGCCGTTCGCTGTTTGTACTGCTCCCTGTATGTTGTATATGTGTAGCTATTTCACCTACGCCTCCATTAGCCATAACAGGCAGCACCGATATACTCCCACCTGTGTAATTGCCGGCCGTTACCCATTTGCCGGTTTTATCAACCGCCACATAGCATGGATCATCCCCCTGGGACGGCTGTTGATTTATCATAGTAAGTTCACCTGCATTTCTATTAAACCTATATGCTGTTACATGGCCTCCTTTAGTATTGCCTTCTTCATTAACTGCATACACATAACGCTGATTTGGTGATACCGCCAGGTACGAAGGGTTAACTGATTTTATTTTGCTGGCATACGAAAAATTGCCCGTGCTGCTGTTAAAATTATAGACATAGATCCCTTCGCTTTTGCCACTGGTATAGGTGCCGATAAGAAGATAATTGTTTTGGGCTTTTGCTGAAAGAGCAGCAACAAATAAAAATGGCA
>JBDUCK010000228.1:0-5754 GCA_040003485.1 Ferruginibacter sp.
TGCTTAATAACTGCTGATATTCTTTTTCTACAGGCTCAACGCCATAATCCAACACCGCATGTACAGACCGCATCCAGCGGGGATTGTACCAGCCATTGGGCAGCGTATCGCCGGGCTTATTTTTATACGCCTTGTTTAATTTATAAAAACTGTCGGCCACATCCATACGTGGCATAGCAAATACTTCTGTATTTGCTTTTTGTACAGCGGTTGTAAGTTTAATTTTATTTGCAGTTGGGTACTTTGCTTTAAGAACTGAATTAAAAGTAGCAGGCAGTAGTACACAAATTAACAGCCAGCTGCTTATCAAAATCAACGCATTAAATCCAGAAGGTTTATGCAATGCTGTAATAATCGTCACAATGCCCGCCCAAAATAAACTATACAATAATGTGGCAAGAATGATTAACCACAAACGGTTATCAGCTAATGCCCCTGTGATAACTGATGCCAATAATATCATACCAATGGCTAAAGAAAATGTTACCAGCCATCTTACAAAAAGTTTGGAATAAAATATTTGTCTGATTGAAATGGGCTGAATGCCAAGCATTGATAATGTCCCTTGTTCCCTTTCGCTACTTAGCAAATTATAGCTTAACAAAATAAAATAGAGGGGCAACAAAAAGATAATTACAAAACTAATATCCAGATGCCCGGCTAATTGTTTCTGTGGATTATTTATTTCCCCCGAAAGTGTTTTGTTGGTATAACCCGTGGCGTACTTGTTATAGTAATAAGTGCCTTCCGAAATTTCAATAGCAAATTTGTGTAAATCCCTTTGGCCAAAAGCCAGGGCAGCCAACCCATCGGGTTTGTTATAAATAATAGCTTTGTATAAAGGTTCATACTCCCATGCAACAGAATCATGTTTTAGCAATTGCTGGTGCAATGTATTCATACTTGTATCAATAGAATATTTTACCAATTCAATTTTTCGTTGCTGCTGTTTTACTTCATTATTACCGTACCATGCAGCATATAAACTAATGCAACAAAAAATGATAGTCAGCAGCCAGAATGCTTTGCTACGTTTTAGTTGCAGCCATTCATATCGCAGTATTGTTTTAATTGCATCCATTGTTACGCGATATTTATTTTGTTGGTAGATTTTATTAAAAAGAAACAAATAACTATCCAGCAAAGCATACTAAACAAAACCTTTGCTGCCTGCTGGATGCTCCATCCTACTGAAGGCGGTGTATATATAAAGGGGGTTACATTTTTATAAGTATCCTGGCCAAACTTTGTTTTCCAGTCACCGCTTTTTGTATGTGTAGCCATAAATTCATTCATAGTATTTACAAAATACAAGCGGTATGTTTCAGCGGCATCCTGAAAATGAATATAGTGGGCATAGTCGGTACCGCACAATGCCATACTGGTATTTTGTATTGCCTGAAAAGGGTTTATAAATGAACTGTATAAACTGATGCTATTTTGTTTTTGAAAAATATGCCTCATTTCTCCAATCCGTTTTCGGTAAACATCTGTTGTATATTTTTCACTTTCTACCATGGCAATGGCATCAAAGTTTACCGGCAATTTTGTAATAGTATCAACCTTGTATTTTTTTAGCGTAGCCTGTAATAATACTTCTCTTCTTTTATCAAGCGGATCATGCCCGTCCAATCCATCTTCTTCATCGTGTTTTACTAAGTTGGCATATTCAAATTGAGAAGGTGTTGCATATAAAGTACTGCCTGCATTACTGCACACTTTCGGCACAATGATACAAGCCAGCATCCATAAGCTTAATAGCTTCATTAAAGATGCCTTGCTGGTTTTGCTATATGCTGATACTATAACACAAATCGTAGTGATAATGCCTGCATAAATTATATAACTTAACAAAAGAAGGGTAAACCGTGTTACAATATCGCTTTCATTTATACCGGCGTGAGGCATAAACAATACAGACAGCAAACAAAGCGGGACAACCAATAATATCACTGCCAGCCAATCGCCTAAAATTTTTCCAGTAACTACCTGTTGCATGGTGGCATCGTTACTCAATAATAACTTTATGGTTTCATTTTCTTTCTCCCGGCTTACTGATGCAAAGCATAAAAAGATTATCAGCAATGGTAAAATGGTTTGTAATATAAAAGCAGGAGTAAGTTCACCAAAACGAATCAATGAATCTGCATCTTCTGCCGGGCTGAATTTAAAATCATCCTGCTTATGTGGTTCTAAAAAAACCTGCGAACCGGTATAAGTATCCAAGCCATTATCAAACAAACTAAGTTGTGTTTTTATCCTAAAAGCAAAGTTGCCAAAGTGTGCTGCACTGTGTGGATTTTTTGGTGTTTGTGTAAGCCAGCTTTCCCGGCTCAATCTCTGTGCTTCTGTACGTTCATTGTTTATTTGCGATACATTTACTGATGATGTAAACAAAGCTATTATCAGCAGCAATAACAATACGGCTGATACTATCCAGAATGTTTTTTCACGAAAGAGATTTTTAATTTCTCTTTTTGCGATGGTTGTAATCATAAAAATATTATTATCAGTGCCAAATTATTTTTCATTTGCCTGATGCCCGGCAATTGATTGCTCTAAAAAATTTGGAACCAGACTGAATTCAGTCTTAAAAACACTTCTTGAACCTTTCTTTATAATCTCTTTCATGTACTGGTTATGTACACTGTCTATTTTCAAAGGAGAGTTATCAACCGGCGCCCCGCCTTCACCATCAATAGTAAGCCAGTAAAGCACATCTTTCTGATTAATAGTATCTGTGAAGATTGATTCGAAATACATTTTTTCTCTCTCTAAAGTTTCAATTATAGCAGTGTGTTCATCGTAATGCCATTTCATCCATTCGTTGAATTTTCCTTCTTTGCCTCTATTCATTTCAAACCTGTATAGCGTGGCTTTTATGGGGAATTTAATTTTGGCTTCTGACGTATCCTTACCAGGTGCTTTTACTGCAGCAATTGCTATCGCATTTTTGTTGGTAACAAAAAAATAAATGGATGCAGCACCGATGGCTATTCCTGAAACAAATACTACGATTGCTTTAAACATAAAATAATTTTTACCAGTTATAATTTATACTTACCTGCACACTTCGTGGTGCACCCGGGAAATAATAGCTGGTGCCAAATGAACCCAAAGCATATCTTTTATTAGCCAGGTTAAAACCATTTACAGCAATTCCGTACTTTTTATATTGATAAGATACCAATGCATCCAGCACATCGTAAGCAGGTAACACCAATCCATAAACATTTCTTTCGCTAATGTTGCGATAGCCCATCCCAACTTTTAAACCCTTTATCAATTGCTGAAATTGGTAAGTAGTCCAGATACTGAAAGCATCGTTCGGTGTATCGCCAAAGCCGGTACCTTTTTCACCGGCAACATTACTCTTACTGATGAATATTTTATTTCTTGAATAATTTGCCAACACATTCCAGCCTGTTGTTATCATTCCGGTTAGTGTAAGTTCTAAGCCACGGCTTGTTACTTCACCGGCTGTTAGTTGCCGTACGCCGGTTGCATCTGTCGGGTCAGGTTTTAATACATTCACTTCTTTTATCTGGTACCAGGTAACGGTTGTGGCTAACCGCTTTTTAAAAAACTCTCCTTTTACGCCGGTTTCAAATTGCTTTGCCCGCAACGGTGGAAATGGTCCACCGGCAGCACGGCTATTAGAATATTGTGGTTGAAAAGCTTCTGAATAACTTCCGTATAATGAAATTGTTTTTGTTGGCTGATATACCAACCCAATCTTTGGTACAACAGCGTTTGCTTTGGAGCTATCATAATATTCTGTGCCACCAATTAAAAAATAAGACCTGTTCAGGTAATCATCGTATCGCAATGCAAGCAGTGCTTTTAATTTTTCAGAAAAAGTTATTTGGTCTTGCAGATAAACACCAACTGAACGGCTGGGGCCATAATTTTCTTTGTCGGCCCCATAATAATCGGGGGTAATTCCTGTTGTATTAAAAGTTGAATAATTGGGATTATTTAAACTAATAGCCGGAGCGTACCAGTAGTTTTCTCCTTTGGGATAATATTCAGCGGCATTGTTATAATCAAAACCTACTACAAAAGCATGTTCAATTTTACCTGTATTTGTTTTATAATTTAAATACGCATTGATACCGTAACCTCTCAACTTGCCGTTGTAAATTGCTTTAAGCCGTGTTATACTATCTACCCGTGGCGAAAAACCACCAGGCTGGTAAATATTTGCTTCTGTTTTTTTGGCTGCATAGCTTAGCCAGATATTACCTGTTAACTTTTCATTGAAATCATGTTTCAGGTTCAACTGTTCCTGGATACTGGTTGTTTGAAATTTGCTGTCATTGGCGGCGTAACGAAAATTCTCTGGCACTGCAAATAAATTGTTTGTACCTATTACCGGAATACCAGAAACCGAAGCTGTTTGTTTGCCAGATTGAAAAATAGTGGTGGAAGTAAGTTCTGTGTGGGTACCAATATTCCATACCAAAACCGGCGTAAGGGTAATACTTTTGTTTTTAAAATCTTTATAGAACGAACCACCGTTTTCAATACCTATATTCAGCAGGCCGGACAGTGATTTTGATTTGTTTAATGCACCTGTAACATCAGCCTGCAACCTGGTTAAATTAAAGCTGCCAAAAGTTATATTAGCGCCGGTACTAAATTCTTTTTTAGGTTTTTTTGTAACAATGTTAATCGTGCCGCCAATCGCCCCATTGCCATATAAAACTGAGGAGGCGCCTTTTAATACTTCCACTTTTTCTGCATAAGGAATCTGTGGCGAGGTAGCTAATCCAAAGTAACTGTTTCGCTGTCCGTTTAGCATAAAGTTGTCTGAAGACGTGAGGAAGCCACGCATGTTTACGTAATTATAATCACTCTGCTCTGTTACTCCGGCTACATTTTTATATACATCGCTTAGGCGATACACCTGTTGTTCAACAAGTATTTGCTTTGGTATTATCTGCACAGCCTGCGGTATATCTCTCAAAGGCGTATTACTTCTTGTTGCAAGACCAGAATTTAATTTTACATATTGCCGCTGCTGATAGCCTGTAACTATCACGTCTTTCAATTCGGTGGTAACATCACTCAATTGTAATGACAGCTCCACTGATTTTCCGGCTTCAATAATTATGTTTTGCCTTTCCCCTTTTAAACCAATGCCGGTAGCAGTTAGTGTGTATGTGCCAGGAGTTATATTGGAGATAAAGAACAATCCTTCTTCATTGGATACTGTGCCCAATTTTGTATTGGTTAATTGAATCGAAATATTTTCTAACGGTTGATTGTCTATGCTTACTATTCTTCCTTTAACAGTGCCCTTGTTCTGTGCATCCGAGGCAAAAGCAGCGAATAAAAATACAAGTACTGCAAATAGTTGTTTCATTTTTTTTGTTTAGTTGTTGATTAAATAGTTTCTAAATACAATTGTTGTAATTCACTGGCAGTAACATCACTGGTCTTTAATGTGTGCACCAACTCCCCTTGCCGCATAATTCCAATTCTTGTTCCCACATTTACCGCATTAAAAATGTCATGTGTTGCCATAAAAATGGTTTTACCATCGGCGGCCAATTCTTTACATATTTTAGTAAACTCTGCGGTAGCTTTTGGGTCGAGGCCGGATGTTGGTTCATCCATTAAAATAACATCCGCATTTTTTGCAAGCGCAATGGCGATACCTACTTTTTGGCGCATACCTTTACTATAGGTTGATAATCTTTTTTGATGGGCTTCGGCTTGCAAGCCGGCTTTGGACAAGAAGCCCGTCAA
>JBDUCK010000024.1:0-19304 GCA_040003485.1 Ferruginibacter sp.
TAAAATAAATTATGGCAAAAATAGCAATCAATATTGCAACCGGAAGTTTGCAGAAAGAAGAAATAATTGTAGGTATAGATCTGGGTACTACCAATAGTTTGGTTGCTATCATTCATCCCGAAACAAAAAAACCTTTGGCTTTAAAAGAACATGATAGTAGTTCGCTCGTACCCTCTGTTGTTTATTTTGATGAGCATGCAAATATTATCGTAGGCGAAGAGGCAAAAAAGTTTCTAATAAGTGCACCCCAACAAACTATTTTTTCTGCAAAAAGACTGATGGGAAAAAGTTATAATGATATTAAAAACAGGGCTGGTTTTTATGCCTATAAAATTATAGATGACAATATAGAAAGCCTCGTAAAAATACAGGTAGGCGATAAATTTTATACCCCTGTAGATTTATCATCCTTTATTTTAAAAGAGCTTAAACAGCGGGCAGAGCATATCTTGAAAACCCCGGTAAATAAAGCTGTGATTACCGTGCCTGCTTATTTTAATGATTCACAACGGCAGGCCACAAGAGATGCAGGAAAATTAGCTGGCCTTGATGTGTTACGCATTATTAATGAGCCAACCGCAGCCAGCCTGGCTTACGGGCTTGGTTTGCATAAAGATGAAAATAAAATTATTGCTGTGTATGATTTGGGCGGCGGCACTTTTGATATTTCTATATTAAGAATTGCCGGTGGCATTTTTGAAGTACTCTCTACCAACGGTGATACTTATTTGGGTGGAGATGATATGGACAATGCCATTGTAAATTTCTGGAAACAAAATCTTGCCATCACCGATGAAGCAATGCAGGCAGATAAATCTTTCAGCCAGGCATTGCGCTTAAAAGCAGAAGAAGCAAAAAAATATTTGTCTGCAAATGATGATTACAAAACAGATTTAAACGGAAAGCTACTGGTAATTTCCAAAACAGATTTTGAAACCTTGATACATCCTTTGGTAAACACTACAATTGATTGCTGTAAAAAAGCCTTAAAAGATGCTGAATTACAAATTGAAGATATAGAAGAAATAGTAATGGTTGGTGGCAGTACCAGGGTGCCGTTAGTAAAACAATCTGTGAAGAAATTTTTTGGGAGAGAAGTAAACGACAGCGTAAACTCGGATGAGGTAGTGGCATTGGGCGCTGCAATACAGGCAGATATTTTAGCCGGGAATAATAAAGATTTTTTGTTGCTGGATATTACACCCTTAAGCCTCGGCATAGAAACAGCCGGGGGGCTGATGGATGTGTTGATTCCACGTAATGCAAAAATTCCATCCAAAGCTGCAAGGCAATACACAACACAGATAGATGGTCAGCCGGGTATGCGTATAAGTGTATTTCAGGGAGAGAGGGATTTGGTAAATGACAACCGCAAACTTGCAGAATTTAATCTTACCGGTATACCGGGAATGCCAGCGGGTATGCCAAAAGTTGATGTGAGTTTTTTAATAAATGCAGATGGAATTTTAACCGTGTCAGCAAAGGAATTGCGTAGTGGTGTAGAGCAAAGCATAGAAGTAAAACCACAATACGGGATTACCGATTCGGATGTGGAAAAAATGCTGATGGAATCTATTACACATGCAAAAGATGATATTGCTACCCGGGCTTTGGTAGAAGCCAGGACGGAAGGAGAGCAACTGCTGAAAACAACGGAGCGTTTTTTACAAAAAAATTCCGGTCCCTTATTGCCTGAAGAATTATTGCAGACTGCCACTGCTATGCAGGCTTTACAGTTGGCCATTACCATGGACGATAAAGATCTTATTCATAAAAAAACAGAAGAACTAAATGATATCTCCCGCCCTTATGCCGAAAGAATAATGGACAATGCCGTATCAGATGCCATGAAAGGGCAAAAGATTTAGTTATTAAGCACAATTGCGTTTCAACCTTTTTATTTATTTTTTTCGTAAGTAAAATTTAAATATTTCGTGATGATAAATAAGTTGCTAACCTCCCTGTTGATTATTATACTATTTGCTCAATGTTCTAAAAAAGATGTGGCTGCTTCTGCGGCACAAAACCTGAATAATCAAAATGTTGGCACTTCTGCCAAAGATTTTTTAACTACTGCAAAATATCAATCAATAACCCTGGAGATACAATATATGCCCGGCTTTGCGCCAAATAATGCGGCGTTAAATAATCTTACAGCCTATCTGAATACGCTGCTTAATAAGCCTGGTGGCTTCAGCATTACTCAAAAGCAGATCGCTTCTGCAGGAAGTGCTGTTCTTACCATTGCACAAATATCCGACATAGAAAAAGCCAATCGTACGGTTTTTACAACTGGTACTTCGTTGGGCGTATATTTTTTATTTACAGATGCATCTTATACCGAGCCAAAAGTTTTGGGATTGGCGTATAAGAATACTTCTATGACCTTGTTTGGAAAAACGGTGCATGATAATTCAGGTGGGCTGGGAAAACCAAGCCTTATCGATTTGGAAACCATAGTGGAGGAACATGAATTTGGCCACCTGTTGGGCCTGGTAAACCTGGGTAGCCCTTTACAGGTGAGCCACGAAGATGCTGCACATGCCAGTCACTGCGATAATAAAAATTGCCTGATGTATTGGGCTGCACAGGTAAATTTAATGTCAGGTATTATTTCTTCTGTGCCGGTATTAGATGCCAATTGCCGTAATGATCTAAAAGCAAACGGGGGGAAATAAGTGGAAACGACAAGCGACCACAGGCTGCCGAAAACCGGACACCAATGAGTGACGATTAAAACCCGCTGACAACTGACATCTGACAACTATCTACTCACCTTACCTACCCTCCAACTCTATCACTTCGCAATCTTTTATTTCTTTTTTATCTATGGCAAACCGGATGATTGTTCTAACGGTATGCCAGCCCTGCCGGCCAGCAGCGCCGGGATTAATATGCAGGCATTGCAACGCATCATCATACATTACTTTTAAAATATGTGAATGGCCGCTGATGAAAAGCTGGCTATGATTTGCAATGATTTCTTTTTTTACACTTGGAGCATAACGACCGGGGAAGCCGCCGATATGCTGCATAAAAACATTTACTTCTTCGCAGGTAAAAATATTTTTTTCGGGGAAAAGAGTTTGTATTTCTTTATCATCAATATTTCCGTATACGCCCTTTAATGGTTTGAAAGTTGATAATTTTTGAATTATTTCCATATTGCCAAAATCCCCCGCATGCCATAGCTCATCACAGTTTTTAAAATGTTCAAAAACGGATTCATCTAAATAGCCATGTGTGTCTGATATAAGCCCGATCCTTGTCAAGTGGAAATGAATTTTTACCTGTAAATTTGGATGAAGGTAATCAGCATTCAACTAAATATTAAAAATGCCTTTTCACCGCAACTTTACATATTATATTTATAAGCGAAACTGGAAATATTATTTCCTGATGTTGGCTTTATGTAAAGCGTACCATGATTAGCAAAATAGTAAATTAGCCAATTGGCAGCGTATTAAATTATTTCATTATCAAATTATATCCCCATGCCATATTATCATAAAGCCGGAACGATCCCTCATAAACGCCATACACAGTTTCGAAAACCAGATGGTAGTTTATATAGCGAACAGTTATTTTCAACGGAAGGTTTTGCCAACGACTATTCTATTTTGTACCACACTTATGCGCCCACGCTTATTGTAAAGTGCGATGAAGCTATTGATGTGTCGCCAAAAATAGCAGAAGAGAAAATGCTGAAGCACCGCAGCCTGGAAGGGTTTAAAATTAAACCCGAAGCAGATTACCTGGACAGCCGAAAAGCTGTGTTGGTAAATGGCGATTGCCATATTGTACTGGCAGCACCGCAAAAAAGCATGACTGATTATTTTTATAAAAATGCTGATGCTGATGAAATGATCTTTGTGCATGAAGGAAGTGGCACCGTAAAAACCTGCTATGGTGAATTAACTTTTAGCTATGGCGATTATATTGTGTTGCCCCGAGGAACTATTTACCAAATACATTTTGATAAACCCGATAACAGGCTGTTTATTGTAGAATCGTTTCACCCTATCCGTTACCCCAAAAAATATACCAGTAAGAACGGGCAGCTCATGGAGCATTCACCCTATTGCGAAAGAGATATCAGGGTACCGCTAAACCTGCAGACCAATGATGAAAAAGGTGACTACATTATTAAGACAAAAAAGAAAGGCTTGCTCTATGGCATACATTATGGCACACATCCTTTTGATGTGGTTGGTTGGGATGGCTGTTGCTACCCATATATTTTTTCTATTCACGATTTTGAACCCATCACCGGGCGGGTGCACCAGCCGCCACCTGTGCACCAGACTTTTGAAACAGATGCCTTTGTGGTTTGTTCGTTTGTACCCCGCATGTATGATTATCATCCATTGGCCGTGCCTGCACCGTACAACCACAGCAATATAGACAGTGATGAATTATTATATTATGTTGATGGCGATTTTATGAGTCGTAAACATGTTACAAGGGGAATGATAACGCTGCATCCCGGCGGCATTCCTCATGGGCCACACCCGGGTGCGGTAGAAAAAAGTATCGGCGCAAAAGAAACAAAGGAGCTGGCCGTAATGGTAGATACTTTTCGCCCTTTGCAATTAACAGAGCAGGGAATCCAGATAGAAAATGAAGGCTATGTAATGAGTTGGGCAGAGTAATCAATTTTTTTTTATTTGCCACGCCTTTAAAGGCATGGCAAATAATTTATGCACTTACCTGGGCTTTACCCAAACCGGCATCCGGAAGATATCAGATTTTTAAAATGTACCCACCCAGCCACTTTTTTAGCACATTCTGAAAAAAAATTAAGAAATATTTGGAGGCAGGGAAAAAATATTTATTTTTGTTAACCAATCGGTTAAACTATATGGTTACTTCTAAAAATAATATTTCAGCAGAAAAAAAAATACTAGCGGCAGCGAAGAAGGTGTTTACCACCCAGGGTATGGCAGGGGCACGTATGCAGGATATAGCTGATGAAGCAGGGATTAATAAGGCCATGCTCCATTACTATTTTAAGGATAAGGATAAGTTGTTTGAAATGATCTTTATTGGAGAAGCTCAGAAATTTTTTCCAAAGATCAATATGATTTTTGTATCTGATGCACCCTTGTTTGAAAAGATAGAACATTTTGTAAATGAATACTTAGATGAGATGACGGAAAGCCCTTACCTGCCATGGTTTGTATTGAATGAGCTGAACCGTGATGCAGATCAGTTTTTAAATAAAGTATGGAATATGGCTAGCCGGCCAGACCCTTCAAAATTCCTGGCGCAGATAGAAAGAGAAGTAAAAAAAGGAACGATTAAAAGGATAAGCCCGCTGCACCTGTTGATAAATCTTTTGTCCATGACCATTTTTCCTTTCGTTGCCCGGCCAATGATCATCCGTACCATGCAGATGGATGAATTACAGTTTCGACAGATGATAGAACAGCGGCGTAAGGAAATCCCGAAATTTATTATTGATGCAATTAAAAAATAATTTTTTCTTCTAAAATTAACCATTTGGTGAGTAGCAAATTTTATGAAAAAGTTTATCATACTACTTTCACTCCTGCCTTTTATTACAAAGGCACAGCAAACACTGAGCCTTTTCGAAGCATACGAACTGGCGCAGCAGAATTATCCGCTGATCAGACAAAGAGACCTGCTGAAACAAACTGCTGATATCACGATTGATAACCTGGGCAAGGGATACTTGCCACAGTTTAGTTTGAGTGGCCAGGCAACTTACCAATCGGAAGTGACACAGGTAAACATTCCAATCCCGGGAGTAAAAATTGATCCGCTCTCAAAAGACCAGTATAAAATCCTGGCTGATGTAAACCAGTTGGTATATGATGGTGGTATCATCAAAGAACAAAAAAATATTCAGCGATTAAATGAGGCAACGGAACAACAGAAAGTAGAAGTGGAGTTATATAAATTGAAAGACCGGATCAACCAACTATTTCTCGGCGTGCTATACCTGGATGAACAGGTAAAGCAGTTAGACCTGGTAAAAGAAGATTTAAATAATGGGATAAAGCGAACAGAAGCGCAGGTAAATAATGGTGTTGCCTTCAGGAGTAATTTGAACGTATTGAAAGCAGAAATGCTGAAAGCAGATCAGCGGTTAATAGAAATAAAATCATCCCGAAAAGGATTGACAGATGTGTTGGGCCTTTTCATTAATCAAAACTTACCAGGTGATGTGCAACTGGAAAAACCTTTAGTAGAGATGCCGGTAATGATAAATGACATACAACGACCCGAGCTGAAATTATACAGCACCCAGCAAAAATTACTGGATGGCCAGTACAAAATAATTGACTCACGTAATAAACCAAAAGCAAGTTTATTTGTGCAGGGCGGTTATGGCAGGCCGGGACTAAATTTTCTTAAAAATGATTTCTCTTTCTTTTATACCACAGGCCTGCGGTTAAACTGGTCTTTGGGTGGCTTGTACACGCAGAAAAAAGAAAAGCAATTAATAGAAATAAATAAAAAGGCTATCGCCATTCAGCAGGAAACTTTTTTATTAAATACCAACACTTCTTTAAAACAACAGGAGGCAGATGTGAATAAATTGCAGCAACTGATTGCAAAAGATAAAGAGATCATTGAGCTGCGGCTTAGTGTAAAGGAAGCAGCCAAAGCGCAATTGGAAAACGGAGTAATTACTGCCAATGATTATTTAAGGGAAGTGAATGCAGAAGACCAGGCAAGACAATCCCTGCTGACTCACCAGGTGCAGTTATTACAGGCACAAATAAATTACGAGACAATTTCAGGAAAACAATAAATATTTTTTATGAAGTATATCAATCTTTTAGCTGCAGCATTTTTATTAACCGTATTTGCCGGTTGTAAAAATGGACAAACAATTGCTGATGCTTCCGGAACTTTTGAGGCCGATGAGGTAATTGTATCTTCTGAGCTTTCCGGAAAGCTCCTGTCTTTTAATGTGCAGGAGGGAATGCAGATCCCTAAAGACAGCGTGGTGGCTTTGGTAGATGCAAAAAACATTTCGCTGCAGCAGGAGCAGGTGCAGGCAAGCATAAATGCTCTGAATGAAAAAACCAGCAACGTTGCGCCGCAGGTGCAGTTGCTGCAAAATCAACTGGCCGTGCAGCAATCACAATTAAACAACCTACTTCATGAAAAATCAAGAACAGAAAATTTGGTAAAAGCAGATGCAGCAACCGGTAAACAACTAGATGATATGAATGCACAAGTAGATGTGGCCCGTAAGCAAATTGCTGTAACGGAGCAACAGATAAATGTGCAGCGCAATAATATCTCCACCCAAAACCGGGGCATTTTAAGTGAAGCAGATCCGTTAAAAAAAAGAGTGGCACAATTGGAAGACCAGGCACAAAAAGCAAATATTGTTAACCCTGTTAGCGGCACAGTTATTACAAAATATGCAGAGCCCGGGGAGATTACTGCTGCAGGAAAAGCCCTGTATAAAATCGCTGATCTCAGCGCTTTGAATTTAAGGGCTTACATCACCGGTACTCAACTTTCACAGGTTAAGTTGGGGCAGGCGGTTAATGTGTTGATAGATGATGGCGCAAAAAAATACAAAGAATATGGTGGCATAATTACCTGGATTTCGGATAAGGCAGAATTTACTCCGAAAACAATCCAGTCGAAAGAGGAGAGGGCCAACCTTGTGTATGCCATTAAAGTAAGGGTAAAGAATGATGGCTTTTTAAAAATCGGTATGTACGGGGATGTAAAATTTGCTCCTGCTGTGAAGGCCCAATAGAGTAGATACACCGGGGTTAAGTTAAGAAATTTAAATTTTTAAATCTTGAAAATAGTCAGCAATAAAAATTCTATTAATTTGCCGCAGGCCAACGGGGGAGGGGGCGTAACTGTGGAAAATATCAGCAAAACTTACGGAAAGAAAAAAGAAATAACAGCATTGAATGATATATCCTTTAATGTAAAAGCGGGTGAGCTGTTTGGTATAATAGGCCCTGATGGCGCCGGAAAAACTTCTTTGTTCAGAATACTTACAACACTGTTGCTGGCAGATAGCGGCAGTGCAACAGTAGATGGCTTTGATATAGTTAAGGATTATAAAGAAATAAGAAAGCGGGTAGGGTACATGCCGGGTAAATTTTCTTTGTATCCCGATCTGTCAGTAGAAGAGAACCTGAATTTTTTTGGTACCATTTTCAATACCAGCATCCAGGAAAATTATGAACTGATAAAAGATATTTATATCCAGATTGAACCCTTCAAAAAGCGAAAGGCCGGAAAATTATCCGGTGGCATGAAACAAAAACTGGCGCTGTGTTGTGCACTGATTCACCGGCCTACGGTGTTGTTTTTAGATGAGCCTACAACAGGCGTTGATGCTATATCCCGAAAAGAATTTTGGGAAATGCTGAGGGGCTTAAAGCAACAGGGTATTACCATACTGGTCTCCACACCTTACATGGACGAAGCGGACCTTTGTGACCAGGTAGTGCTCCTGCAAAATGGGCAAGTACTTTCCATTAATTCGCCAGCGGGTATTGTTCAAAATTTTTCAGCGCCGCTCTGGGCTGTAAAAGCACCGAACATGTTTCACCTGCTGAACGAGTTAAAAAAGTCCTCCATTGGTGAAGATGTTTATCCATTTGGTGAATATCATCATGTGGTATTAAAAGATAGATCAAGGGAAAAACTGCTTCATGAATTTGTTCAAAATCATAAAGACGAAAATATGGAACTGCAGGAAGTGAAACCAAATATTGAAGACTGTTTTATTGCATTAATGAAAAATTGAAATGACAAAAAATAAAGTCATAACAGCAAGCCAACTTACCAAACGATTTGGAGATTTTGTTGCGGTAGATCATATCAGTTTTGAAGTAGCTAAAGGAGAGATATTTGGTTTTCTGGGTGCTAACGGCGCCGGTAAAACTACTGCCATGCGGATGCTGTGTGGCTTGTCTTTACCCAGCTCAGGAGAAGCAACTGTAGCGGGTTTGGATGTATATAAAGAAAATGAAAAGATCAAAAAAAGTATTGGTTATATGAGCCAGAAATTTTCCCTGTATGATGATCTGACGGTAAAAGAGAACATGCAGTTTTATGGTGGTATTTATGGCAAGAGTAATGAGTTTATTAAAAATAAAACTGCATTCATTATTGAGCAACTTCACCTGGAAAAGGAAGCAAATTTACTGGTGAGATCTTTGCCTTTGGGCTGGAAACAGAAACTGGCATTTTCGGTTTCTATTTTTCACGAGCCCGAAATTGTTTTTCTTGATGAGCCTACCGGCGGCGTGGACCCGGTTACCCGGCGGGAGTTCTGGAATATGATCTACCAGGCATCGGAACAGGGTATTACGGTTTTTGTAACTACACATTATATGGATGAAGCAGAGTACTGTAACCGGGTAAGCATAATGGTAGATGGCAGAATAGATGCGCTGGATTCACCAGCGCAATTGAAACGGGATTACAATGCTGCATCTATGGATGAAGTGTTTTTGAAGTTAGCAAGAAAAGCACAGCGGAGTGGCGAATAATCTACAGTCCATAACAGTAGTGAATGTTGAGTTTTGAGCGCTCAATAGAATTATACTGTACAAGAGTGCGACGCCAATGAAGTAACATAGCAGCAACAATGCCGGCTACAAAATAAATAATTGTGAAACAATTTTTCGCTTTCGTAAAAAAAGAATTCTTCCATATCAGTAGAGATAAAAGTACGCTGTTCATCCTGCTGGGTATGCCTGTAATACAAATCGTCATCTTCGGTTTTGCCCTTTCCAACGAAGTAAAAAATGCAAAAATAGCTGTGCTGGATAATTCAAAAGATGCTGCAACTATTTCCTTAACCGCAGAAATAAGTTCTAGTAATTATTTCGATCTGCAAAAAAACCTTACCACTTATAGCGAGGTACAGGAAGAATTTAAAAAAGGTAATATTAAACTGGCTATTATTTTTCCCCAGCATTTTGATGAAGATCTGAAACACTTCAACAAAGCACAGGTGCAGTTAATTGCCGATGCCTCAGATCCTAATGTCGCCAATACTTTGACCAATTATGCCTCTGCCATTATCCTCGGTTACCAGGACCGCATCACCCAAAATAAAAAGCTTCCCTACACCATCAATACGGAAATGCAGTTATTGTATAATCCGCAATTGAAGGGCGCTTTTAATTTTGTTCCAGGCGTAATGGCTATGGTGTTATTATTAGTTTGCACCATGATGACAGCCATCACAATTGTAAAAGAAAAAGAAATGGGCACCATGGAAATTATGCTGGTATCTCCTATGCGGCCACAAATTGTAGTGGTTGCAAAAGCAGTCCCATACCTGCTTCTGTCTATGATCAATATAGCTACTATATTATTACTAAGTGTGTTTGTACTCGAGGTGCCGGTGAATGGGAGCCTGTTGCTGCTGGTATCTGAAAGTGTTTTATTCACCATTGTTTCATTGTCCCTGGGGCTGCTTATTTCTTCTGCTGCAGCTTCTCAACAAACTGCAATGTTCATTTCGCTGGTGGCTTTATTGTTGCCTACAATCATGCTTAGTGGCTTTATGTTTCCTATTGAAAACATGCCTTTGCCGCTGCGTATTTTTTCAAATATTATTCCTGCAAAATGGTATTACATTATTGTAAAATCAGTGATGATAAAAGGGCTGGGAATAAAAGATATCTGGAAAGAAACATTAATTCTTGCTGGTATGATGATCTTCCTGCTAACGATGGCAATCAGGAAATTTAAAATACGGTTAGAATAAAATATTTTTTATGAGCCTGGCATAGCAACAATCTATTCAGCCTTTTCAAATTGATCGTTATAAAAAATGCGAACATTAAAATTTTTATTACAAAAAGAATTCCGGCAGATCTTCAGGGACGCTTCGATAATAAGGATCATACTGATTATGCCGGTAATACAATTACTCATTCTGCCCTGGGCTGCAGATTATGAAATTAAAAATATTTCACTGGCAGTAGTGGATAACGATCATTCAGAATATTCCCGTACACTCATTAATAAGATCACTTCCTCAGGGTATTTTATTCTTACTGATTATGCGGGCACTTACAATGCGGCTTTGCAGCAGGTAGAGAAAGATAAAGCAGACCTGGTATTGCAAATACCTGCTCACTTTGAAAAAGACCTGGTAAAAGAAAACGGCGCTCAATTATTTATGGCGCTCAATGCCATCAATGGGGTAAAAGCAAGTCTTGGAGGTGCTTATTTGGGAAGCATCATCAAAGAGTACAACCAGCAGGTAAGACTGCAGTGGATACAATTTCCCAGGTTCAGCCCGGAGACACAAATACAAATAACTTCCTCCAACTGGTATAATCCATTGCTTAATTATAAATATTTTATGGTGCCGGGGATTTTGGTGATCTTATTGACCATGGTAGGCGCCAACCTTGCGGCACTGAATATTGTAAAAGAAAAAGAGATTGGTACCATCGAGCAGATAAACGTAACGCCGATAAAAAAATATCATTTTATTTTGGGCAAGCTCATTCCTTTCTGGATGCTTGGATTGTTGGTACTAACTATTGGCCTTTTTATTTCCTGGATATTTTATGGTATCCTGCCCGTTGGCAGTTTTACTACCATTTATATTTTTGCAGCGGTGTACCTGCTGGCAGTTTTAGGCCTGGGGTTATTGGTATCTACTTATTCATCCACGCAGCAACAGGCCATGTTGCTCTCCTTCTTTTTAATGATGATATTTATCCTGCTTGGAGGCTTATATACTTCGATAGACAGCATGCCGGAATGGGCCAAGTGGATCACCCGTTTCAACCCCGTATCTTATTTTATTGAGGTAATGCGTATGGTGGTTTTAAAAGGGAGTTCCCTGGGAGATGTAAAACCGCAGCTGCTTATTGTATTTGGCTTTGCAATTGTATTTAATGGGTGGGCTGTTTTTAATTATAAAAAACGGAGCTGATTTTTTAAGAATTTCCTTAAATTGCCCAATAAAATATTTTGTATGATAAAATTTCAGGAATTAAAAGTGGGCGATTATATAATGGCCAATAACGATGGGGATATGCGTAGGGGAGAAGTAAGCAATCTTAATGGCAATGAAAAACAGGTTTGTGTAGATGCCGGGGAGCAAGGTTTTTGGTATGAGCTGGATCAACTGGAACCCATTGCAATAACCGATGAGGAATTGAGTAAATTAAAATTTCATAAGCATACAAATGAAGACGGCACTTTAAAATATATGAAAGGAGCTTTTCGTATGCTCGTACCTAAAGAAGGCGATTTTTCCCGTATGGAAATATGGTACCGGGATGAAGCCAGGCATATCGTAACTCCTATCAGCCTGCACAACCTGCAAAATCATTTTTATGAAATGACGAAAGTATACCTGAATGATCAATCATTTGATAACTGATCTTCTTGGTTACTTAATTTAATAAAACAGTATAGTTTTTTCTTAAATCTGTGTTCACCTGTCAATTCAGTGTCATCTGCGTTTTTTATCATTCGCACAAAAAAGCCGCTCCAAATAAATCCGGAACGGCTTTTTAGTTAATTGATTTTAAAAAAGAGATCGTTTATAATATTAAAAAATCTGCGTTTATCTGCTTAATCAGTAACATCTGCGTTTCTATCATCCAAAAAATTAATTTCTTCTCTCTCTCGGCGCATAAGTCCTTTTTCTGCCTTCACTTCTGTCGCTTCTGCCTGCACCACTCCCTTCATCACTTGGCCTTTTGAAACCGCCGTCTGCTTCATTCATCCGAACTGTACGGTTATTATAACGTTTACCATCAATCGATTTTATCATTTTACCAGCTTCTGCCTTATCTATCTCTACCCAGGTATTCATATCTCTCATATCTATTTTACCAAGCACTTCTTTTTTAAGATTGCTTTCATCTAAAATAAATTGTAAAAAACTGGCTTTGTAAAAACCGTCTTTTGTACCAAGGTTTATAAATAACCTGGTGTAACCATTATCACGGGTATTGTAATTGGTACGTTCTTTCCTGCTGCCATCCTGGTTTCCCTGTCCGTCAAACCGTGGCTGACGGCTATCAGATTTTGCATTAAGGTCTTCAGCATTTTCATAATATTTTAAAAAATGGTCAAACTCAAGCGCAGCCACTCTTTGCAATACTTCTTCCTTAGAAACATTTTCAAATTTTTTCATCAGGTCCGGCAGGTAAGTTTCATAATCACCGTTAGAAATATCAGCCTGGATAAGTTTATCCATAAAATGAAAAAACTGTTTGCGGCAAACATCTTTACCACTCGGTATATCTGATTTATGAAATTGTGCATTTACCATTTTTTCCAGCTGCCTTATTTTAAAAGTTTCCCTGCTGTGGCAAATGGAAAGACAGATACCGGTTTTGCCGGCACGGCCCGTACGACCGCTTCTGTGGGTATATACTTCCATATCATCAGGAAGCTCATAATTAATAACATGTGTAATGCCATCCACATCAATACCTCTTGCAGCCACATCCGTTGCTATCAATAACTGTAAAGATTTAGTACGAAAACGCCCCATAACCCTGTCTCTTTGCTGTTGTGTAAGATCACCATGCAAGGCTTCAATTTCGTAGCCTGATTTTGATAATCTTTCAGAAATATCCTGGGCATCTGCTTTTGTACGGGTAAAAATAATACCGTACATGCCTGGGTTAAAATCAATTAATCTTTTAAGCGTTTCATAACGGCTATGTGCAGGGGCTACCAAAAACTGGTGATCTATATTTACATTGCCACTATTCTTTTTACCTACGGTAATTTCTTTTGGGTTCTCCATAAAGTTCTTTGCAATAGCACGAACTTCCGGTGGCATGGTGGCACTAAACAGCCAGATGCTTTCCCTGTTGATAGTATTTTTCAAAACAAAATCAATATCATCTCTAAAGCCCATGTTCAGCATTTCATCTGCTTCATCAAGCACTACATATTTTACTTTTTGTAAGTCAATTGCTTTTCTTTCTATCAGGTCAATCAACCTCCCGGGGGTTGCAATAACAATCTGTACACCTTTGCGAAGGTTTCTTATCTGCATGGTGATGGACGCACCACCATACACTGCTTCACTGCTTACGCCCTTGGTATGTTTCATAAAATCTACGAGGTCGTTGGTAATCTGCATACACAATTCCCTGGTGGGGCATACAATTAATGCCTGCGGAAATTTATCCGCTGCATTTATTAGTTGCATTAATGGCAAGCCAAAAGCTGCGGTTTTACCGGTACCTGTTTGTGCCAGGCCCACAAAATCTGTTGTGCCCGAAAGCAGCACAGGAATAGCCTGTTGCTGAATAGGAGTGGGCTCTGTAAATCCTAAATCTGTAATTGCCTTTACGATGTTTTCGTTCAGGCCTAATGCTTCAAATGCATTCATTGTAATTTTTTGTTTAAAATGAAGACCGTGTAGCGCCTCCGGCTATGCTTGATAAAGCCTTTATGCCATACACATGTGGTCCAAAAAAATGTTTTTGATGGTCACATGTAATGCTTCTGGCCGTTGGGGAATTTAAATTCTGATGGTAAAAAAAGTTTTTATACCTGCTATCAACAGCATCTGGGCATCTCATGTAATTCTCATGAAATTCTGAAATCGGCGCAAATGTACGGGTTTATATTTTAGTGAAACAATCATTTTAAAACATAACTGTTAACATGCTGCTATTAAACACCCGGAAACAATTATTGGTGCCCGTTTAAACTAATATTGATTTTAATAATCAAACTCCCTTATACAAAAAAACTATATGAGATTTTACGTGATTTTTTTTCTTGTGTTTGTTTCCCTTACAACCACAGCCCAGCAAAAAGATTTAACTGTAATGGATGAAGCGGACAGTACAAAAGGAGCATCCGGTTATTTACAGGTAGCCACTACTTTCGGGAATAGCTATTTCAGTTCAAAAATTAAAAACATTGATGCTTCCCAGCAGTCCAATAACTTTGTTTTCACCCCTTCGCTATCCTATTTTCATAAAAGCGGCCCTGGCCTCACTGCCGCAGCATACCGAATAAAGGATGGCAGTAATTCCGGGTTTTATCAGTTTAGCATTTCTCCCTCGTATAGTTACACCAAAAGCGAAAACATAGAAGCAACGGTTAACTACACACGCTATTTTGTAAAAAAGGGATATGAGGCAATTGCTTCTCCTTTTAAGAATGAATTTTTTGGGCAGGTAAACCTTAAAAAACCCTGGCTTCAGCCTGGCTTAAGCAGTGGTTTTGCAAATGGCAGTTTTACAGAATATCATAAAATAGATACTGTACTGAATGGAACAAGGCGCATTTTTACCGATACGGTGAATACTAAACTTTCTGACTTTACTGTCAGCGTTTTTGTACAGCATGAGTTTGTATTTGATGCCTTGCTGAACAAAAATGATGAGATAAGTATTACGCCCCAGCTATTAATCAATGCCGGCAAAAGTGTTTATACTGAAACCCATCAGAATCCTTTTTTATCCAGGCTGCAAAAAAAGGGAACTTCCGGAAGGCTTAAACATGCAGGTAATACAAACCAGCAAACTTCTTTCGAAATTCAATCGCTGGCTTTTAGTACAGATGTTTATTACAGCATTGGAAAGTTTGGAATAAACCCGCAGTTATACCTGGATTATTATTTACCCAAAACAACAGATAAACGGTTCACATCTGTTTATTCTTTGCAGTTGAGCTATAATTTTTAATAATTGTTTTTGCCTTAACAAACTTTTCATCATTCATTTTATATTTGGCATATTACTTGAAAATAAAATTAAAAAAATTTATAAATATGAAAACAAAAATCCTTTCACTGGCAATTATTTTATCCCTGGGTTCTTCAGCAATTTTTGCACAGAGCCTGAACTTTGGGATCAAGGGCGGCGCAGACATTAACAAGATTGACGGCAAATCATTTAAAGACCAGTTTTCTTTTGGTTACCATATAGGTGGCTTTGCAGAAATTGGAATTACTTCCCGTTTTGGTATTCAGCCGGAAGTTTTATTCAGCCAAGTAAATGTTGATACCAGTAGCTCTTTTAGTTCTGTATATGCTTTTAATAATGTTTCCAAGGTAAAGCTGCAGTATCTTAAAATTCCCATACTATTAAATTATAAGCCTAATAAATTTGTAGCAATACAGGTAGGCCCGCAGTACGGCATAAACCTGGATAAAAACAGTAACCTTTTTCAGAATGGAAAAAATGCTTTTAAGAGCGGCGACTTCAGTATGGTCGGTGGCTTACAACTGGAAATTTCCAAGTTAAGAATTTACGGCAGGTATGCGGTAGGGTTAAGTAATATAAACGATATAGACAACCAGGAAAAATGGAAGAACCAGAGTATCCAGGTAGGTGTAGGTATTGCCCTCTAATACTAAGGCCGTAAAATAATTATTTCACCTGTAGTATTTATTTTTAAAACAGTGCTGGGCGTTGCTATCTCAAAATCATCCTGGCGGTGTTGCACTATATAGTCAACACCGTCTTTTATTTTTACATCAATATCGTTAAAGATGCCTGGTGGCGGGTAGCCAGAAACGTTAGAGGAGGTAGAAACAATGGGCTTTCCAAAACGGTTAATCAGGTTACGGCAAAATTCATCTTTAACAATCCTGATTCCTACGCTTCCATCTGAATTTATTAAATTTTTTGCCAGGTTTTTTGCCTGGCTGTAAATAACAGTTACCGGTTTGTGTATGCCTTTTATATAATCAAAAATGGTAAAATTTTCCTGGCTACTGTAATGCAGTATTTCTGTTTCTGCTGCCACCAGTATAATCATACTTTTTTGTTCGTTCCTGTTTTTTAGTGCATAAATTTTTTCCACAGCGTTCTCGTTGGTAGCATCGCAGCCAATGCCCCACACAGTATCTGTGGGGTACAATATAAGGCCCCCATTTTGTAAAACACGTAAGCATTCTTCAATGTCCTGGTCAACTATCACTTTATCGAATTTAAAATATTTTTTACTTTTTGTGTTATTAGTGATTCATCTAACTGTAGTAAACATTCAGGTACGCCATAAAGTTTACAAGTATTACTCAGGCAAGGTTCGCAAGGCAATTTGCCTAAGCGGATAATGCTGCTGTTTACTTTGTTGTACGGTGCTGTATTAAATTCGTTACCTGCGCCAAACAACACGATAGTAGGTGTGCCCAATGCATTGGCCACATGCGCCGGGCCACTGTCTGTGGTAAGCAATAATAAATTTTCCGCAAATACATTTAATAATTCCGGTAAAGCTGTTTGGCCTGCAATATTAAATATACCGGTTTTATCTGCAAGCGAATTATAGACCTCTTCTACAAAATTTTTTTCTTTAGGACTGCCTACTAAAATAATTTCCTCCGTAATATTTTTCCTGATGCTGTCAATGATGCTTATCGCCTTTACAACAGGTAACCGGCGTGAGGAAGCCTCTGAATTAATATTGATGACGACGCCTTTCTTTTTTTCATATCTGCCGTGCAGCAATTGAACTGGCGGAACATCGATTTGTGTTTTTAAAAACTGGGATAATAAATTTATATATTCTTCTACCCGGTGCAGGTTGCCAGGTTTTGTGTATGAATGGGAAAGCAGCACAGAGCGTAATTCTTTTTTAAAACCGATGGTTTTTTTTGCCCCTGTAGCTTTTGCAATCAGTGCAGAGGAGAAAGAATCAGGCAGGCAGAAAAAAAGATCGTATTCTTTTTGCCTGCGAATACTGCGGCCAAACTGCCAGGCTCCTTTAATGCCTTTATGCACTGATTTATCAAAAATAAAAACCTGGTGATGGGGTGGGAAATAAGCAGCCAAAAAATCGATGCCTTTTTTTGCGATGAGGTCAATAGTGGCACCAGGAAATTGGATGGCTAATGCTTTTACAAAAGAAGTGCTCATAACCATATCTCCCAGCCAGTTGGGTAGCCGAATTAATATTTTTTTTGGTGGTTGCATGTTTTGTGATAATAACTAATAAGTACAGTGTGTCTAAAATACAGTTGCATACTGGTATACCGTAAAAGGGAGTGACACAACAATGCTTAATAGCAGTACAAATGTTTGTTACAAAAATGAACTTTTTTATTTACTAAGTTTGCAGAAATATTAAGGAATGGATTTAAAACAATTAATACCACAAGTTTGGGAAAACCGGGAGTTGTTGAAAGAAGAAAAATATCTGGAAGCAATAAGGAATGTAATTGAAGAAGTGGATAAAGGCAGGCTTCGTACAGCCGAGCCAGTGAGTGATGGCTGGCAGGTGAATGAATGGGTGAAACAGGCCATACTTTTATACTTTGGTATTCAAAAAATGGAAACTTATACCTTGCCTCCATTTGAGTTTTACGATAAAATGAAATTGAAATCGAATTACAAAGAACTGGGTGTACGTGCCGTGCCGCATGCAGTGGCACGCTATGGTGCTCACCTGGCAAAAAATGTAGTGCTGATGCCTTCGTATGTTAATATTGGTGCCTATGTAGATGAAGGCAGCATGGTAGATACCTGGGCTACAGTAGGCAGTTGTGCACAGATAGGAAAACACGTACACCTTAGTGGTGGCGTGGGGATTGGCGGTGTACTGGAACCATTGCAGGCAGCACCGGTAATTATTGAGGATGGTTGTTTTATTGGCAGCCGGTGCATTGTGGTAGAAGGGGTAAGAGTAGAAAAAGAAGCGGTGCTTGGCGCCAATGTTGTGCTTACTCAATCAACAAAAATAATAGATGTAAGTGGCAACGAACCGATAGAAATGAAAGGGCGTGTACCGGCAGGAAGTGTGGTAATACCCGGAACCTATAATAAAAAATTTGCCGCTGGCGAGTATGGTGTTGGCTGCGCCCTGATCATTGGAAAACGTAAAGCTTCTACTGATTTAAAAACAAGTTTAAATGATGCATTAAGAGATTTTAATGTAAGCGTTTAATGAATACCTGCTGAATGGTCTTTTTTAAACCGGGTTTTTATAAACAGGAATTTCCTGTGTTGAAATAATTATTTTATCAATTTAGTGCATTCATTTCTCCGGCGTACCCGCTTTTTTCCAATTCTCAAAAACCAAAATGGTAGAATCGGGGAGCCTGGAATGTTTAAAAGGCATAAATCCTTTTTCATCTGGTTGTTTTTTTATTCGCTCTATTATTTCATCTATGTTTTGCATTACGGCATTATAGTTATCAAAAGGTTTTTTAAATCCTTTTGGTGGAATGTGACATGGAGAACAATTGCCCATAACAAGATCCTGCACATTAGCCATGTAGGTGATATTGGAAGCTTTAACTGCCTGTGCCTTCTTTGTAGAAGAGCAAAACTGGAATAACATTGGCAAACCAAGAACGAGTATTATTAATAATTTTTTCATAA
>JBDUCK010000229.1:0-5700 GCA_040003485.1 Ferruginibacter sp.
TTATCCTTCCTTCTTTACAAATACAATTTTGCTCCGGTCTGCCTTAAACATTTCATCATAGAATTTAGCAAGTTCTAAATAATCTGTTGATGGGTACACAGCTTCATGTCTTTCGTAAACCCTTAATAAATTAATTGTATTGCCTTTAACAACGAAGCTGATGCTGTAGCTGCCAAATTTATTTGTAAGATTTAGATCGGATGGCAGGGCTTCTAATGAGTAACCTTCAGGTAAAATAATAGCAACTGTATCTACATCTTTAAATGCATTTGTGTATTCAATATTAAATTTGCGGGGTTTGTCAATATTCAGTTTAGTGGTACTTTTATTAAAAAGGTTAGGCCTTATAAATAATCTTTTGCCGGTGATATTTGCATAATCAGGAGCCTTTACTTTTAGATATTCATTGATAACTGGTATCTTTCCTTTTGTTTCTTTATATTCTGATTTTTCTACAGTGTAGGTAGGTAAGTTCAAAGCCTCATTCAGGTATTTTGTCCTCTGCTCCTGGGTAGCATCATGAATTAAAGAATGCTGAAGTTCCTGCTGTATACCGGTGGATCTTGTATGAACATCTGCAACAATATTACCCTGGTCATCAAGAACAGCATCTACTTTTCTCACCTGCAGATTATCAGCAGCTTTGTAAGACGGTGTTTTAACAACTACGCCACCATCCTTTGTTATCATCAGTGCTTTTCTGTCGCCTGTAAACGAGCCCATAAAACCAGGGCTCTCAGTTTGGCTGGTACATTCCAGCCACAAAGTATCTTTATCTGATGGCACACACATAATAGCATGATTAAAATAAGGTGCCGGAAAATCTTCCCACAAACCTTTTTGGCCTTCACCTGCTTTTACCAAAACATAATTGGCATTTATGCCTGCTTCTTTTAAGATACTTGTCATGTAGTTTGATAAGGCTTTACAATCGCCGTACCCTTTTTTGGCTACGTAAGTTGCATCAAATGTTTGCCAGCCCCCAAGGCCTAATTGTATGCTGATATAATGAGTATTTTTCTGAAGATAATTATACAGGATATTTACTTTTTCCTCCTTGTCTTTTATGCCATCAGTAAGTTGGTGTATTTCCTGTTTGATATTATCAGGGAGCACATCCCGTCCTTCATTTAGTTTTGCAATAAAGCTTCCTAACTGCTTCCAGCTTTCCATATTCCCTGTATAGCCTTCAATCTCAAAAACAGAAGGTGCAACAAATACACAAGTTGTCAATTCACTTACCGGTGGTTGAAATTCTTCAAATTCCAAAGCCTTTATATTCGTTACCTGCCAGGTGTAAATAGTAGTGCCGGTTGTAGAAATTACCGGTTGCCCGGCATAATTAAACTGCTTTATTCTTAATTTATAATCCAGCGGAAATTCTACAATAAAACGACTTTGCTGAACTGCATATTTTTCTCCTGTTACCGGGCGCCATTCTGGTAGAAAGAAGATTCCTTTTAATTCTTCTTCATCTTCATACTCGATGGTATAAGGAAATATTTTGTGGTAAAAATCATGCTCTCTTATCCTGTTGTCAGTAATTATGCTTATCGGGTCATTGTAGCCAATATCGGCTATGTCTTTTTTCTTTGCAGATTTTATTTCTTTGCCTCCTGCGTCATACAAATGCCCGGAAATATCGTAAAGCGATTGTAGCTTATCGTAGGAGTTTACATAAGAAGCATGTTTTTCACCAGCTTCATTTAAAATGGTGATAGCATATTTATGTTTTACAATGGCGCTGCCCGGCGATTTGATTTTAATTTTTAATTCTTCAAACCGCATGACAGCATTTGCATTTACTTTAAGAGAATCGGGAATAAGATTTACATTATAATCCTGTGCATGCAAAGCAGCAAAAGGAAAAAGTGCTATCAATATAATGAGCCTCATAGGTGTATTTTTAGCTTAATTTACGGCTGCTTTTTTTTCTTAAATACGATCTGTTCGCTTTGTTTTTTTACAATAAAGCCATAAAAATTTCTCAATGTTTCATAATCTTCCTGTTGAAAAGTTGCCTTCTCTAATTTTATCCGGGACCGCATGTTTATTTCATCTCCGTTTTTGGTAATCAGGTATTCAAAAAAGCCTTCTCCGTCATTTAAATTTACCCTGGTTTGTTTAGGCATTTCATCTACTTCATAGCCTGCGGGAATTTCCATATTAAGGTAGTAAGCTTCGTCAATTTTATAAGGCATTTCTACCGGGTATCTTCTCTCTGCAGATTGAAAAGGATTACTTGTATAACTTTCCATAAGCAATGGGCTAAAATAAATAATATCGCTTTTGCTGTCATCACCCATAGTCAATTTATAATTTACCGTCAAAGGTTTTTCCAGTGAGTCCAGGTCCTCATATTTTATTTCTGATATTTTAAAATCTCCTTTTTTTAAGCCGGTTTCATATTCAGCTTTACCTTTGCTGTTCATTTTTTCCCTGGCATTTGTAGATTCTTCGTAGCCTAAAGTTGATTTGAAACTACCTTCCCATTTGTCAGGATTTTTTTCATCTGTAAAGAGAATAACATTTGTTATTTTACTTTCCGGTAAATTATCTGCATACATTTCAATGGCTTCCGGGTTAGCGGTAATAACCCTGGCCACACCATTGTAAGTATAAGCAGGCAAGTGATTAAATCCGAGATAAGGCTGTGAGGCATCCAGGTAATATGGATCATCTTCAATGGACGCTTTACAAACCACATAATTATATTGATTCATTAACGGGTATATCCCGTTTGCCAAGCCGTTATGGCGGGTACTTAAAATAACCGGATCTGCATTAATATTTTCATGGCGTAGCATTGTAATCAGCAGGAGATTCACTTCGGCAACAGAACCGCTTTTATTTCTAAAAATATCTTTTAACGGCCGCGATAACATGATGCCCCTTGCATTAGTACATTTAATATTATCTTTTATATAATAATAAATGGCCCGCATTTTTTGGAGCTTACTATCGGTTTTCACAGTAATTTTTTTCATATCATCATCCAGCCAATTATTATTTTTTTTAAAACCACTACCAAAATCCTCATCTTCTAATAATTTTTCACCAACAGTTTTCCAGCTTCCCATAACATTCTCATAGGGCTCACCTCTAAAATTATAACCGGACAACTGGAACTCAATTTTGGCAATGTAGTTATTTAATGTAGACGTGTATTTTTCTTCTGTTAATGCCGGCACATTTTTTATAACCCAATGATGATTTGTAACTGTAGCATCTACTCTTGCCAATCCCCCGCCTCCGTTACTTGATCTTATATTGTAGCTGGCAAAACCTGTTGGGTGCTCATTAATATCATATTTAACAAACCCCTGAGAAAGCTGTACATAGTCAAAAAACTCAGGCACACTTACATTATATTCACTCCATACTCTCGGATAGCTTCCCTGGAATTCCCATGGCTGCAGGTTAAATAAGAAATCTGAATTGATGGTATAGGAATATTCTATTATTGAACCTTCCTTTACTGCAGGCATGCTGAACTTTTTTATTATATGGTTTTTATTATACTTGTCTTTAAAAATTGCATCACTGCTAAGTTTTGTTTCTACAACCTGGCCATCTACAAGATTATAAGTAGAACCTTTTAGTTTTTCAATATTTTCTTCCCTGTTTCCGTCAGAACTTATGTACAACGGAATCTCTACTTTAGCCAAATCAAAGGCGATTTTATTAAGGATTAATATGCGTCGCTTACATTTAAAAACCAGGGTAAACCAGTTTTTATTATTTCCTTCAAAGTTGCTGGTACCTACATCCGAAATAATAACAGCGCCTTTGGAAGTATCAACATTTAATTTAGAAACATTAAAATCCTGGGGGGAAACATTGCCGAACTTTATATTTTGTGCTTTTGGGAGAAATGCACATAAGCATAACATTACTGAAGGGATAACAGATTTGAATAACATAAGGAGTAGTTTTAGAGTTGGAACAAAAATAGGCGTTTTTTGGATGCAAAACTTTTTGCCATTATTGCCTGTATATTTTTGGTGGCAGGGAAAATGAAATGATAAAATAATAACAATCTTTCTATTTAATCCATAGCCTCCCTTGTGCCCATCCTTCACATTAATAAAGTATTTTTGCAGCTATGCAACAATTGACGCCTTCCCCTTTTTTATTATACTCCGATGGCGAAGGAAAAATATTTGAAGATACCAGCCTTTACACCACTGGTCGCAGTGGCTGGGATGCATTGCCTATCCCATCAGACGAATGGATCTTGTTGCCCGAAGGTGGGCAACTTTATGAATTGCCTGGCCGCCGTGGTATTGGGTTAGATGTTGCAACGGGGGAGATGCGTATATGTGAGAAGGGCTGGGCTGTAGCGGCTTTTATTCCACCGGCACACACGGGGCTTTACATTGCTGCTTACGAAACTATGCCCGAGGCACCTACACTACCGTTATTTTGTTACACCGCCGCCGGTTGGCTGGCCGATAAAATTTATGTACCTGCCGTAAGGATAGAACAGGACATTCGCCAGGAGAGTGCCGGGTACAATGATGAGGAAATAGAAACCGGAACTTCAGATTTATTAAAAGCCTATCCCAATAACAGGCTTGTAAAACACCTGATGGAAAATTGTTGTATGACCTATACCTGCCCGGCGGCACGCAACCTTGCTTTAGGCAGGTGGGAATGCCCTGTGCCGGTATCACCTGCATGTAATGCTAACTGCATCGGGTGCATTAGTTTTCAACCGGTGGAAGAAACAATTATTAGTACCCAGGACAGGCTTACTTTTAAACCAACTGCCGAAGAGATCGTTGAGTTTACCGTACCGCATTTACAAACTGCCTCATTTCCATTAATAAGTTTTGGCCAGGGTTGCGAAGGTGAGCCTTTGCTGATGTGGGAAACCATCCGGGAAGCGATCATTGAAATAAGAAAACATACAGATAAAGGCAGCATCAATATAAATACAAACGGCAGCAAGCCAGATGCCGTGAAAGCTTTGTGCGAAGCCGGATTAACCAGCATTAGAGTGAGTACTAATTCTGCCAGGGAAAATATTTATATGCCTTATTACAGGCCCAATAATTATGTTTTTAATGATTTGATAGAAAGCCTGAAAGTGGCCCGTAGCCTTGGCGCCTGGACAAGTATAAATTATTTTGTTTTCCCCGGCATGACGGATAGTGTAGAAGAATATGAAGCCCTGCGTAAACTGATAAAAGAAACAGATCTCTGCATGATACAGTGGCGTAATTTTAATATTGATCCTGATTGGTATTTAGGTAAGATAGGAGTAACAGATACTGGTGAATGTATGGGCGTAAAACAGTTTATGGAACTGATACAGGAAGAATTTCCAAACTTGAAATTTGGATATTTTAACCCCTCTATAGAAAGGATAAAAGGAAATTTTGAGGTAGATTATGCCCATTGAGCCTGGATAAAACCTGTAATATTAAATTATTATTCATTTTAAGAGCTGCGAATAAATCGCAAAAGAGAAAAAATAGTTTATAGAAAATTATTTTTAAATCATTATTTTAAATTTACAGCATACTGGTGTGAGATTTGCCTGTATTTATTTACTAAAACTTTTTTTATGGCATTTGATAATAATAAAGAAGAAAAAAAAACACTCATTTTTACAGATAAGCGCACTAAAGAAAAAGTAGATAAACATCTGAGTGATATTAATGATGAAATTACAGCCGATGATATTGCTAATAT
>JBDUCK010000025.1:0-19035 GCA_040003485.1 Ferruginibacter sp.
TCCCATTTGGGATGCATTAAAAATTTACGCAGCAACTGGGGTGCATTTTTCTTTATTAATATCTTCTGCTCAAAATCCAGCCCGGCACTGTAACCCCAGTATTCATGCACATTACGGGCATAGCAGTATATACAGCCATGTTCGCAACCTGCATAGGGGTTCATGCTGTAGCCCATACCTACATCCTTGCTTTCTACTTTGTTTACAATTGTTTTAGATTGCATTTCCAGGTATTGGGTTTTAAGATTACTTTCTTCCCAGTCGTCGATGGCTTCTATATTTTCTTTAGTGACTTCGTTTTTTATAAATTTATTTTTATAGTTGAACTGTGCCCCACGGCCATGATGGTATTGCGTTTGTTCTGCCTGGTCATTGGCAGAAACTTTATGATGATCTTGTTGGAGTTGTTGCCCCTGTCCCCTGAAGGGGAACTTAGATTCGTTGTTCATAATATTTTTGTTTTTTTATTTTAATTGCCACAAAGGCAAAAAAAATAGTGGGCTGTTTATTTTTATAGCGGTTTGAATTTAATGGCTTCAATAATGGTATGTGGTACAAGTGAGTGACACAACTATGCTTAATAATAATACCGAAGCTTGTTACCAAAAAAAATTACGAATACATATTTTGCTTAAAGTTTGTTTTCAATTTTAGTGTTACAATCTTAGTTCCCCTTTAGGGGTCAGGGGCTTCCAAACAATTCGCCCTGCGTGGTTGTTACCGGTAGGTTCTGAAATTCTAAACGCTGCACTACCTGGTATTTCAATTCGCCCACCGGGCGTTTCAACAACAGCATACTGCCGGCAATAAACCTTCCCGTAAAATTTTTATGACTGTACTCCAGCCAGCCTTTTTCGTATTGCCAGGGCTGTAATTTCCTGGCGATGGCGATGAAGGGTTCCAGTATAAAATGCGGTTTATTGTCTGCATCCAGTTTCATCAACTGCTGTGCTTCGGTTCGGATCTGTTTTACCAGGTATTGTATGGGCAACTTGCTGGTGACGTTTATATAGATGGTATGACTGGGGAAACAGCCGTAATCTTTCAGCTCAATTTTTACGGGATGAAAGCCCATGGCAATGGTTTTTAACCGGTTGATGATTCTGTCTTCCATAAGCCCGTATTGCACAAAATTTACGAGCGTAATATGTGGCTTGCCATACACTGCCGCAGAAGCTTTATAGGTTTCAAAAAAATCTTTTTTTACCTGCATAATTTTATTCTTTAATTCTTCATGTGGATTAAGCACCAGCAGGTATTCATTTATTTTATAGCCGGGAATACTGTTGATAATATTTTTCATAAAAAAAGATTTTAAATTTTATTACCAAATTATTTAGCATAAATTTACTAAATAATTTAGTTAACTATAAAATCTTTTTTATGGAAGTGGAAAACTTTTTCAACAGCAGCTATACCGGCAGCAAACGATTTTCCCAGCATGATGTACCTACGGCAAATGCTACAGGCTTTGGCGCCGCTGCAGATGATTACATGGAGCGTGGGATTGATTTGAATGAACAATTGATACGCAACAAACCGGCGACTTTTTTTATGAAAGTGAGTGGCAACAGTATGATTGATGCCGGTATTTTTGATGGCGATATTGTAATTGTAGATAAAAGTATTAAGCCGGTAAACGGTAAAATTGTAATTGCGGTTATTGATGGGGATATGCTGATAAGGAGATATCAAAAAACAATGAATAAACTTTTGCTTATCCCTGAAACCTCAAAGCTGGCTACGATTGATGTGAGTGAGTTCAGTGATTTTAAAGTGTGGGGGGTGGTGGTGCATTTGATAAGAAATGTGTGAAGATACCCCTCCGCCCCTGAAGGGAGAACCGGCTTTGTTGGATTTGAGATAATATTTATTTCTTGGAAAAATAGTTGTAAAATTAAAAAGGCCTAAAAATTTATGGTTATGGTAATAGAAGGCTCTTTAAGTAAGCTTGGGCTAATGGCTCCTCCTTCAGGGGGCGGAGGGGGCATGAAAGCCATTATAGATTGCAACAGTTTTTATTGTTCCTGCGAAAGATTATTCAGACCGCAGCTTGATGACAAACCTGTTGTCGTGCTTAGCAACAATGATGGCTGTATTATCTCCCGCAGCGATGAAGCAAAAAACCTGGGCGTACCAATGGCAGGACCGTATTTTATGGCAAAGCCGGTGATAGAAAAATATAATGTTGCCACGTTTTCTTCTAACTATAACCTGTATGGCGACCTTAGCTGGCGGGTGATGGAAACGCTGCGTATAATACTGGGCAGAGAAAATGTAGAAGTCTATTCGGTGGATGAAGCATTTTTAGATCTTGGCGATTATGCAGAAAGTGATTTAGAAAAAGCAGGACTGTCCATAAGAGAAACGGTGGAACAATGGACCGGCATAAAAGTTTCTATAGGCGTAGCCCCTACCAAAGTGTTGTGCAAAGTAGCCAATCATCTGGCCAAAAAAAATAAGGAAGCTACCAATTGTGTGGTAGTGCTGGATACCAAAGAAAAAATTGCGGAAGCTTTGCAAAATACACCCATCAATGAAGTGTGGGGAGTGGGCAGGCAGTATGCCGAAAAGCTAAAAGAAATGAATGCAGTTTTCACAGCCTTTGACCTTACCAAAAAAACAGAAGAGTGGGCGCATAAAAACCTGGGCGGCGTGGTGGGCATACGGTTAGTAAAAGAATTGAACGGCGAGCCCGCTATTGAAATGGAAAAAGAACTGACGAACAAAAAGATGATTGCGACAACCAGGATGTTCGGCAGCCCGGTAAAAAATATATTTGATATTAAAGAAGCTGTTGCCACCTACACTTCCAAGGCTGCAGAAAAATTACGCAGGCAAAAAAGTGCCGCAACAGTTATCAGTGTGTTTGTGGTGCCGAGGGAACAAAGCCATAAAACTTATTTCAGGCATGGCCCTACTATCAGTAGCTACACCATATTAGATGTAGCCACCTGTGCTACCAATGAATTAATAAAACCGGCCCTTGCCCTGGTGGACCGGCTTTTTGAAAAAGGGAAGCTGTATAAAAAAGCGGGGGTAATACTTAGTGGCCTGGTACCCGATGAAACCATACAGGGAAATCTTTTTGTAGAAGAAAAACATAATGGCAAACGCCTGCTGATGGATATGCTGGACAATGTGAATTTTGCTATGAGAGATGATATTATAAAATTTGCATCGAGCGGCACAAAAAGAAACTGGAAAATGCGGCAGGAGCTGCGTAGCCCGAGGTACACCACAAGATGGAATGAAATGTTTGTGGTAAAATAGGCGATCGCCCACAGCAGTTGCAAATTCTTACGGCAGGCAGGCCTGGCAAAGGTTGACTAAAATAAAAAACTTATTACGAACCGCTGACGAGGCTCAAAGCCACCGTCAGGGTTTATCAAACAATCCTTTTTCGGGTGGCGAAATAAACATTGGTTTCTCCAGCTTTAAGCCGCATTTTTTATTTAACCCGTCTACCAGATAAACCGTAAGCTCAGGAGATGTTGCTTCATCATGCATGTGCATGAAAAAATACAGTTCTTTCAGCCCATTTTTCAGCCAGTATTTTATGCGATCTACCCATTCATCAATTCTTCTGTAATCAGTTGCATGTAAGCTGTTGCCCACATACCGTATAAATGTTTTAGGCAAGGTAAGATACATATGAGCACAATCACGGCGGCCACTCGTATCCGTTATAACCGCACCAATTTTAAGGGTTTTCAATTTTAGAAATAATTCGTTGGTTACTTCTTCTATAGCATACCAATCCGGGTGACGCACTTCTACAAAAAACTGCAGGTCGGTGGGCAAGGTTTCAAGATATTCAAATAGCTCCTCCTTTCTTTTGGGCGAAAAATTTTCGCTTACCTGTACGAATATGGGACCAAGGTGTTTCTCAAATGCAAGAACGCCTTGTAAAAATTCTGTTGTAATAAAATCCTTTCCTTTAAGGCTTCCGAAATGAGTAACGCCCTTATACATTTTGGGACAAAATAAAAAATCTTTGCTGCCGGCCTTATCAGACCACTTTTTAATACCGTCCGGGCCGTAAATTTTATAATGCGTAGCATTAAGCTCAATGCTGTTGTAATGATGCACATACTCATCCAGGAAATCTTTTTCTTTTGTTTTGGGTGGATATATTTTACCTACCCATTCTTTGCGGCCCCATTTGGCACAGCCCATATATACTTTAGGATGCTTTACAGGAACGCCTTTCAAAATTTTTTTATTAAATGCCGGCTCAACGGGCAAAGTAAAATCTATACTGCCTAATTCTTTTTCGGATATCCTGCCAAATTCCATAACTATCGCTTTAAATGCTATAAACTTAAACCCTACTCCTGAGTTTTTCGAAAATTACAATATTCATCACCACCAACAACATGCCATAAAAAATATCTTCTATAGGAATAGTATATATCCGCAAGGCTAAATTTTCCGCATTATTATAAAGCACTACCGGCAGGGCAGTCAGAAAACCATTCACTACTAGAAACGGAATAAGAATTATGGCAAAAGAAATGAGGAATGCAGCGCTGTTGAAGGATCCAATATTTTTACGCAACAGGAATAGAATAAAAATGAAAGCGGCACAAAAAATAGCCGTGTAAAAAGTATATTGAAGCTGGTTAAAAAAAACAGCAATAATAAAAAGCAAAACACCCGTGGCAAATAATATTCTTTCTGAAAGAAGGCTTGTGCTTATGACCGGAAAATAGCAGCGGATGCATTCGTAAATAAAGCTGCAGCAATAAGGCACTACAAAAAAGAACAGCACTTCTTCTACCGGTAAATTTAAAATATGTATGCCGGTAATATAAGCTGGATTGAATGACCACACATGGATAGATGTAAACCAGGCATCCCAGGTGATATAAAATAATGCCGGCAACAGCATAGCTGGAAAAATATATTTCCACTTTTTGTAAAATGCCACTTTTTTATCAAAACTCAACATTAACGGGCCTGCAAGAGACAAAGTAAGTATTAGAAGATATGTGTACTGGCTATTCAAAAGCAATTATTGAAATAATAAAAAGAAAACCCAACCCGTGCAAAGGTACGGCGTGAGGGATTGTAGCGGCTACCCCGGTGAAGGCAAGTGCTTAGCCTTTGTGCCGGAGTAATAGCGGAAAGCCCTGCCCCTTACCCGCCCAATTTTACAAAAAGCAACCGACAAAACAAAGAACTATAGAAAATCAGAAACGGCGGGATTGGGGCACGCACAAATTTTTTTTATATTATCGTCCAATATACATTTGATCAGACGGAGACCGTCAAACAAATTTTAAAAAACATTTCTCTTTTTATCTGCCTTTACTTTTTCCCAGTATTTTTTTGCCACGTACAGCATACCAAAACTTTCGCCTTCCTGTTTATCTAAATGTTTATGATGCATTTTATGTGCCCACCGTATAGTACGCACATAAACATTACTGCTTCTTGTGAACCATTTGAACCGCTGGTGAATAATTACATCATGCACCAAAAAATACGCCAGGCCATACATAGCTATGCCAAAACCAACAGCGGCTAACCAATACCGTTGCTGCTGTAAACCCAGCATTATGCATAGCCAGCTTGGAATAGCAAATATTAAAAAAAAAGCATCATTTTTTTCAAACACCCCAGGTTGTGGCTGGTGATGATCTTCATGAAGCCACCACAAAAAACCATGCATAACATACCGGTGGGTAAGCCATGTTACGGCTTCCATCAGCAGGAAAGTGCCCAGCATTATCGGTATAAAAATAAACCAGTTCATAAAAAAGTTCTCAGTAATAAAAAAAACATCGCCTGTATAAGTAACAAATTTACTGCAAATTTGTTATGCTTATTAAATTGCGTAAAGTGAAAAACAATAAGCAACAAACTGCTTATTATAAACCAACATACATAATTGTATAACGGAATTTCTCCCCCAGGCAGCCACTGCCAGTAACCTAGTTTTACGGCTACAGGTTCCATCAACCAGTCAAAAAAAACTGCCAGGCAGGCGCCATCTATTACCATTGAAATTGCTTTTAATACAGGCTTTGTACCACCAGGTGCCTGGGCCAGTTTAGCAATGATATTAGTAAGCATCATGTGGATACTTATGCCGCAGCAATAAATAATAATGAACCAGTTGATGCCGATAATCAGCGGCACTCTTTGAATTGCCAGGCCTAAAACATTTCCATATTTATATTCGCCAAACAGCAAGCCAGTATGAGTTCCCACAATCTCTACCATAATTCCTGTGCCTACACAAATTACCAGCAGAATGATAAACTGTTTACCAGGATTTTGCTGCGTAAAGACCAGCAGCGCAAACATCAGTAAAAGGTTGACCCAGGTGGCATTTATAAAAAATGTTTTATCAAAAAACAATATGCCTATTAATCCAATAACATGAAATAAAATGGCAACGGCGGTAGCAACCTGGTATTTAGAAATGGTGGTTTTCAAATAAATTAATGCGCTTGCTTTTTAAAATCGTTTTGTATTAAATCTGCTGCAATTTTAGCACTTTTTAAACATAAGGGTATACCGCCACCGGGATGTACGCTGCCGCCACAGAAATATAAATTTTTCACATAACGGGTAAAATTAGGTGGCCTTAAAAAAGCGGCCATTTTAGAGTTGGAACTACTGCCATATAGAGAGCCCATATAACTTCCTGTTCTATCTTCTATAAGGATAGGATCTAAAACTTCTTCTGTTTCTATCAGCGGCTCAATATCAGTTTGCAAAAGCCGGCTTAATTTTGCTATAATGTTTTTTCTGGCAGCTCCTTTTATCGCTTCCCAATCCTGGTTTGTATTTGCAGGAGCATTTATCATTACAAACCAATTTTCGCAACCGGTATTTGCATGACCTTCTTCCATTTTAGAAGTGATATTTATATACACCGTAGGATCGCTGTATAAAGATCTTTTTTTAAAAATATGCTCAAATTCCTGCAGGTAATTTTTGCTAAAAAAAATATTATGTAATTGCAACCTGGGGAAATTTGTTTTAATACCCCAGTAAAATATCAGGGCGCTGCTGCTGCGTTCCTGCTTTATAACTTTTTTTGCTTTGGGTAAATGGCCTAAAAGATTTTTATATGTGAAATAGACATCTGCGTTACTGATAATAAGATCTGCAAAAACATTTGTATCGTTTACAACAATACCCGTTATTTTTCCATCCACATGTATGATGCGTTGCGCAGGCATATTCATAAAAAACTTAACGCCTTTTTTTACTGCTAATTTATGCAGTGCCTTGGTGATACTGATCATTCCACCCTCCGGGTAAAAAGTACCTTCATTCTGTTCCAGGTGAGGGATAAGGCTTAGCATTGCCGGCGCTTTATATGGGTTACTGCCATTATAAGTGGCATACCGGTTAAATAATTGTTTTGCTTCCGGAGAAGTAAATTTATTGCTGTTATACTTATTAAGCGTCGTAAAAAGGTATGGGAATTTTAGTGCCCCTAAGGCTTTAAAAATACGTGGATGCAGCCAGGTAGAGGCTTTGTGCAGGGAATAATTTAAGAAGACGGATCCAATATTATTATAAAGTTTTCCAGATAACTGAAGATATTTTTTTACGGTTGCGGCAGGCTCGCCCGTTTTCTCTGCCAACTCATTGGCAAACATTTCCTCATCTGTAAAAGCAGTTATCTCTTTACCATTTTCATAAAAATACTTACAGGCGATAGCTACCTTTTTATATTTAAAATAATCTTCTATCGGTTCACCGGCAACCCGGAAAATTTCTTCTATATTTTGTGGTTGCGTAAATAAAGACGGGCCTGCATCAAAATGATAGTCCCCTTTTTTAAAGGCAGATAATTTACCACCGGGATAGTTATTTTTTTCGTACACGCTTACTGCAAACCCTTGCACTGAAAGCCTTATTGCAGCTGCCATTCCGGCTACACCGCTACCGATTACTATTGCTGACCTGCCTTTCATTATAAAAATATTATGCTCACCCGGCTGCAAGGTAATCTTCCAATTTTGGAAAAGCAATTTTAAACCATGAAGTGTATTTACCAGGATGGGTTTTCAGGCTGGTATTTATATCGGTCATAGACATATAGCAATAATCCTTTACTTCCCTTTCATCTGCATTTATAATGCTGCTATACCTGCCGATAAATACATGATCAAATTCATATTCTGTAAGCCCGTTTTCAAAAGTTGTTTTATAAACAAAACTAAAAGCTTCTTTAACGTCTGTATCAAAACCCAATTCTTCTGTAAGCCTTCGGTGTGCTGCTTCGGTTGTAGTTTCCCCTGGATGTGGATGGCTGCAACAAGCATTTGTCCAAAGGCCGGCACTGTGGTATTTTGAAAGTGCTCTTTGCTGCAAAAGCATATCGCCCTTTGCATTAAAAATAAAAATGCTGAATGCCCGGTGCAGCAAACCCTTTTCGTGGGCTTCCATCTTATCCATTTTGCCCACGGCTGTATCCGATTCGTTTACTAAAATTACCTGTGACAAATGATATGGTATTTTTTAAAACTATAAAATATTTAACTGGCTCCTCAGGCCTGCACGCAATAGTATAAAAGCTTTTGAATAGTTAGGTATCCGTATCCTGTCTTCCAGTAAAACCGAAGGCTGTGATTTTTTTATTTTTTTAAACAGGGATAAATAATATTTGTAAGCTACATACACACCAAACCTGGCTTTTAAAGGTAATTGTAAAACCCCCTGGTACGCATTATGAAAATCAGCAGCAATATCTTTTTCAATCTGTTTCTTCATATCCAGTGTAAAATTTTTAAAATCTACACCGGGAAAGTAAGTACGGTTCAATTGCTCATAATCTGCTTTTACATCTCTTAAAAAATTTACTTTTTGAAAAGCAGCACCCAGCGCCTGGGCGGAAGGTTTTAATTGCCCGTACATTTCCTTATTGCCTTCACAAAAAACAAAAAGACACATAAGCCCTACCACTTCTGCACTGCCATAAATATATTGATCATAGCCCGATGCATCATACTTGGTTTTATTCAGATCCATTTCCATACTATGAAAAAATGAGTCAATTAAAGCTATGCTTATACCATATTTGTTTACCGTGGATTGAAAACTATTTAAAATAGGATTTAAACTGATCCCTTTACCGATTGATTCATATGTTTCTTTTTTAAACTGCTGAAGCAGAATTTCTTTGTCAAAATCATGAAAGGTATCTACAATCTCATCTGCAAACCTAACGAAACCATAAATATTATAAATAGGCTTGCGCAGGTCCTTGTGCAATAACTTAATAGCACTGCTGAAGGACGTACTATACCGTTCTGTGGTCAGCCGGCTGCATTCATTGCTCACATCATGAAAAAGCTGCATCATTATTTATTAGATTTTATTTGCCGTTTAAAAATCCTCTGCAATCTTCCGGAAGCTGTTTTAAACTGTTTCTTTATTAAAGGCTTTTACTATTTCTTTCGCTACTACCTCACCACTTATTAATGAAGGCGGTACACCCGGCCCCGGTACTGTAAGCTGGCCCGTATAAAATAAATTCTTAACTTTTTTACTCTTTATTGATGGCTTTAAAATGGCTGTTTGCATTAAGGTGTTTGCCAACCCATATGCATTCCCTTTATATGCATTATAATCATGTACGAAATCTGATACTGCATAAGTTTTTTTATATATAATAAAATCTTTAACCTTTTCCCCTATTTGCTTTTCAAACCGTTTAATGATGTTATCAAAGTAGTTATCTCTCAGCTTTTCTGTATCTCCCTTTAAACCAGCGGCTACCGGAATAAGAAAAAACAGGTTTTCACATGCTTCAGGTGCAACACTTTTGTCTGTAACAGAGGTTGCACTTACATAAAATAAAGGTTCTGCGGGCCATTGCGGATGCTCGTAAATTTCTTTACCATGCTTATCAAAATCCACATCAAAAAATAATGAATGATGTAAGATGTTTTTTAATTTCTTATTCAGGCCTATGTAATACAGTAAGCAGGATGGGGCCATTACTCTTTTATCCCAATATGCTTCACTATAGCTTCTGTAAACTTCGGGCAATAGCTCATTTTCTATAAAATGATAATCCGCAGCTCCAATAATAACATCCGCCTCAAAATGGTTAACGGCTGATTCTACATCGTTATACGCTAGCACCGCTTTTACACCAGTTGCTTTAGCATCATTAATTTCAATAGAAGTCACGTTACAATTAAAGTGAAATTTAACTCCTAGTTCTTTTGCCAAGGTAAACATGGCCTGCACCACGGCATACATACCCCCCTGCGGATACCAGGTACCTAACTTTATATCAGCATAATTCATAAGGCTGTAAAGTGCCGGTATATTTTGCGGCAATGCGCCCAAAAACAAAACCGGGAACTCCATTAACTGAACCAATTTTGGGTGCTTAAAATATTTACTGATGTGCTTCTTCATAGAAGTAAATACATCGAGTTTCAAAACCCCTTTAGCCAGATCCAGGTCAAAAAATTCTTTCAAAGAACGCCCGGGCTTGTGCACGAGCTTATTAATTCCTACTTCATATTTATAAGCGGCCTCTGCCAAAAAATCATCCAGGCTTTTTGCCGCTCCTTTTTCCAGCGATTCAAACAGAGCTTTTAGTTCTTCATAATCTGCCGGAATATCCAGTGGTGCATCATCGTAATAAACCCGGTAAGAAGGACTTAATCTTTTTAAAGAATAATAGTCAGTAACCTTTTTTTCAAAACAATTAAAATATCTTTCAAAAACATCCGGCATCCAATACCAGCTTGGCCCCATATCAAAATTAAAGCCTTCTTCAGAAAATTTCCGGGCTCTGCCACCAGGCAAGTTATGCTTTTCTAAAACAGTAACATCCCAGCCGGCTTTTGCCATAAAAGATGCTGCAGATAACCCTGCAAAACCACTACCAATTACAACTACTTTGTTCACCACCCGAAAATAAGGTTATTGAAATATAAAAAAGTAATTTTAAAATACATCCTGCCTAAAATCTGGTCAATTGTTCTTTTAATAATTTCCTGGCAAAATGTATCCTGCTTTTTATAGTTCCTAATGGCTCTCTCAATACTTCTGCTATTTCGTTATACTTATATCCTTCGTAATACATTACAAACGGGTGCTTAAATATTCCAGGCAATTTTTCAATAGCTGACTGAATATCTTTCAATTTTAAATTTATCTCGGCGGTATTGGTTACGGCAGCCTGGTTATAGTTGAGCAAAAAATCGTTAGAAGTATTATCAAAAACAGTGTTCTGCCTTACTTTTTTGCGATAATCATTTATAAAAATATTACGCATAATAGTGTACATCCAGGCTTTTATGTTAGTGCCGATATTGTATTTGTCTTTATTAGCTAATGCCCGGTACATTGTTTCCTGAATTAAATCTCTGGCCGATTCATTATCCCGGGTAAGTGTAAAAGCAAATGATTTTAAGAAATCAGCATTACTTACAAGCATATTGTCAAATTCTACGCTAGACATTTTGTTTAATTTTTTATGAAGTAAAGTTAAACAGTTTTTTATTCAAAACTATACTTTTACAGCATTTTTTTTATAATATTATACACAAGTTGATTCTATAATGCCGTAACGAATTCCATTACCTCTGAGTATGAACGTTTAAAATGGACCGGCGGATGTATTTTCTTTTCGTATGTATTGGTAAGCATTCCGGAAATAATGATCGGGGTTTTGAAGAAATTTTTAGAAACGTTCAAAATAAATTTATCAAAATTGAACTTTTGTCCTACTGTAGTTAAATGCGAATACAGGTAGTCTGGCCTTTTGAGTTTAACTACATACTCTACATCTTTCATGGGAATATTTGCCCCGAGGTAAATTACTTTTACTCCTCTGCTTTTAAGCAGGTAATGCATAAAAAGTAGCCCCATTTCATGATGTTCGCCTTCGGGTAAAAACAATAAAACTGTTTTATTTACTTTGAAAGAAGTATGGCACGCTTCAATTCCCACTATCAGTTTTTGGCGGATGATATTGGTTACAAGATGCTCCTGCGCAGGGTTTATGTGATTTGTCAGCCACAAAATTCCAATTTTTTCCAAATAAGGAAAAATAATCTGGGTGATGGTTCTTTCTATCCCCCGGGCAACTATGTGTTTTTCCAGCACTTCTTCAAAAGAGTCCATCTCCAGGTCAATCATCTTTTGTATCAATTCATTTACTATCCGTTCCTGCTGCGCTTCCGGATTAAGTGAAAGTATTTTTTCATGTACTTCTGCAGCAGTCATTTTATCTATATGCGATATTTTATATCCATATTTATTGAGCAGAGCAATATTTAATATCGTTTTTAATTCTGCGTTGCTGTAATAGCGGATATTTGTAAAACTACGGCCCGGTTTTAAAAAACTATAACGTTGCTCCCATATGCGCAAGGTATGGGCCTTTATACCCGATAGGTTTTCCAGATCTTTTATGGTAAATGAGTGCATAAGGCTTGTTGTTCCTCCATTACAAATTAATGATACAAATGTTTTACTTTACAGCAGAAAAGATAAACAAAATTTTAGAAGTCGCGGAGCGGTAATTTTTTAAAAGCCTTTTTTGCAAGCTGGTTATTGGGAGAAATAATAGACCAGGCCGTGAGGAAAATAATTTTAAAATCCAATAAAACAGATTGATGCTGACGGTACCATAATTCCAATTCACCTTTGTGGGGATAAATGGAATCATACATGGCACGTGGATTTGCTGCTTCCGAAACCAGTTTTTCTTCATCCCGGAACATCAGCGAACCAATACCTGTAATGCCTGGCTTTGAATCATAGATTCCTTGCTTAACTTCATCAGAATATAAATTAAAACTCACTTCCATTAATGGCCTTGGCCCAACAATGCTCATATCTCCTTTAAAAACATTTGCAATCTGGGGCAGCTCATTTATTTTACTCCTGCGCAAAAATTTACCAACCGGTGTGACCCGTGAGTCGTTACGAAGCGTAATTTCCCCGGTACCCATATTAGGGCTATTCTTTTGCATTGTTGCAAACTTCCATATATAGAAAGGCTTATTTTTATACCCGATTCGTTTTTGCAGATAAAATATTTCATGCTCGCCTGTAAATTTTAAAATGATCATTACAGGGATTAATAAAGGCGACAATAAAATAAGTGCCAGAGCAGCAATGAGAATATCAATAATTCGTTTTAAGAATTTGTACATGTGGATCTTGCTCTTTTCTTTGTGGCAAAAAATTAAAATATTTCTATAATCTTATCAACAACTCCCTGCATTTCAGCATCAGTAATATTTGTACTGCAAGGGATGCTAAGGCAATGCTGGTATAAAAAATCCGACCTGTCATTCTTATTGATATAAATATCATTTTTGAACATTCGAAGCTGGTTCATAGGAACCCAAAATGGGCGGCTTTGCATTTTATGATCGTTCAGTACTTTTAAAACTTCTTTTTGTTTTTTGGTAAAAATAGTAGGCAGCCACCAGTTAGGGTTAACATCATCACTTACCTGCTGAAACCTGATATCCCCTACATCCGCCAGTTCTTTTTTATAATATGCAATAATTTCTTTTTTACGTTTAAGGAAGCCCGGTAGTTGTTCCATTTGCGCTACGCCCATTGCTGCCGCTACGTTTACCAGCCTATAGTTATATCCAATCTCATCATGAATGTATTCAAATGGATCGCTCTTTGCCTGCGTGGTAAGATGCTTTGCTTTTTTTGCCAGGGCTTCATTATCTGTTACAATCATACCGCCGCCACCGGTAGTAATTATTTTATTACCGTTGTAACTAAAGGTGCCCATTAATCCAAAGCTGCCTGCATGTTTGCCTTTGTAATAACTCCCCAAAGCTTCTGTACTATCTTCTATCACTATAAGATTGTATTGTTTTGCTATTGCCAGCAGCCTTTCCATATCGCAGATATTTCCCAATACATGCACGGGCATAATAATCGGGATACGACGGCCATCTTTTTTATAATGACATGCGCCGTTTTTTTGTTCGGTTTCGTTTGCCAAAAATTCTTCCAGCAGGTTCAGATCCATCTGCCAGTTATTTTCATCCGTATCTATTAATAACGGCGAGGCACCGGTATATTTTATGGCGTTAAGTGTTGCAATAAAAGTAATATTAGGAGCAATTACATAGTCATCGCTGCTCACTCCCATCATCACCAGGCAAATATGTAATGCTGTAGTACCGCTGCTGGTAGCCACCGCGTATTTTGTGCCGGCAAACTCCGCACTCATTTTTTCAAACTGATCTACATAGGCACCGACGCTGCTTACCCAGCCGGTTTCAATACATTCCTTTACATATTTTAATTCGTTGCCGCCCATATTTGGACCAGAAAGTAAAAGCATATAATTAATTTTTTATCTGTACAGCCAAGCCAGGCCAGGCTACATGTTCAGCGCTGCAAACCTATATAAAAAAAATGCTCCGACCTAAAGCCGGAGACAATTGTAACCTGGAACTGTAAATATTAATTAGTTGTGTGCTATGATGGCTTAACCAAGTTTCAATGTAAAACTAAATTCACTGCCCGAACCTATTTCGCTTTTCACCATTATATGGCCGCCCTGAGCTTCTATAAAATCTTTGCTGATGGCCAGGCCAAGGCCTGTACCACTTTTACTGCTGCCAGGTACCTGGAAATACCGGTCAAATAATTTTGGTAAATATTTTTCATCTATCCCCTTTCCGTAATCTTTTACGCTAAAGAGAAGGTTGTTTTTTTCAAGAACTGTTTTAATTTCTATTACCGAATTTTCCGTGGAATATTTTATAGCATTTGTGAGAAAATTTATTAGTACCCAGGCAGTTTTTTCTGTATCTGCATTAATATTTAGCAAAGCATCATCGCTGGTAACATTTAATCGTACCTGTTTTTGTTGTGCTTTAAATTGCACTGCTTGTATGGCTTGTTGCACAATTAAGACGGGATCTGCCGACTGCATTTTCAGTTCCATATTCCCCGTCTCTACCTGGCTTATATTAAGTAATTCGCCGGTGATTTTTAATAATCTTTCAGCGTCATCAGTAACGCTTTTTACCAATGCTGCCTGTTCTTCATTTAACTCTCCTACTCTTTTATCATTAAGTAACTGCAAACTCATTTTGATGGACGAGATCGGCGTTTTTAATTCGTGTGATACAGTAGCTATAAAATTTGTTTTCGCTTCGTTCAGTTCATGAAAGCTGGTGATATTTTTCAGTACAATTACCTGGCCTATTATTTCTCCATTATTCGTTACGTCTAAAAAATCTTTAATAAAATAACTTTCTTTTCCACCAGCATATATTTTTAATTCGGTGTTGCTTTCCTGCTGCAGCAACCGCCGCATCAGGTCGTTTCTAATGGCGATATCGGCAGCATACTTGCCCATAATTTCAATTTCTTTAATGCCCAAAAGCCCTTCTGCCACTACATTTAAGAAAAGGATATTTTTTTTCTTATCTAGTCCTATAATTCCATCTTTCATTTGGTTGATGATGGTTTCAATGCGCCTTTTTTCAAACTGTAGTTTCGCCAGGTTACTGCTTTCATACTCATCAAGTTTTTCTGCCATGCTATTAAAGGCGTTTGCCAGGTCGCCAAACTCATCATTTTGCTGCAGGTGCACCCGCTTTTTATAATTTTTATTGGCTATCTCCCTGATACCTTCATTCAAAGCTTTTATAGGTGTTGATATTACTGCCGGAAAATTAACCACAAAAGAAAATGTAATAATTCCCAATACCACAAAGATGATCGTAAGCCAGAGGGTGCCATCTTCCGCAGTCTTTTTAACTACATCGTTTTTACGAAGAATTGCCTGCTGGTTAAGAGCATTAATAAGTTGTATAGATTGCCTTATCTGGCGGTAATTGCTGGAGTCTGCAGGATTGGCAATAAGTTCATTAAAATTTTTCCGCAGCTCAACTGTAGCCTCTTTTTCGCCAGCTTCCGTAATATTCGCCTCCTGTTTTCTCAGGTTCATTTCAAAATCCGGTATCTCTTTTTCATTTGCGGGGATATCTTCCAGTATTTTCAGCATATTATTACCGTACACCAGTGAGGCATGATTATTTTTTAAAACCAATTTTGCATCCCGGCTTAACCTGTTTATATAAAATATGCTTAGAATACCAAACGTCAAGATTACTATAAAAAGAAAAGATAGGCCGAAGGATAATTTTGTTTTTAGTTTCATGATGTTGGCAGGTCTTGTTCAGCGGAAGAAGAACCTGAATTTTAATAAAGCTTATTAATAATACTTAAGGCATTTCTAAGCCAATATTACAATATCTACATTTGCAGAAGACAGCTGGTTCAGCAATTGGTTAAACACGGCTGTATTTAAAATTACATTGAATAAAGTTAAATGAGGCTTTCCTATGCATAAGGTTGTTACCCCTTTTTGTGCTGTCGCTTTAAAAATACTTTTAGCTATATTATTATTTTTTATTTTTAATACTTCAGCGCCCAGTTCGGTGGCCAGTTTAAAATTATTGATCAGGTGCCGCTGCGAAGCAAGGCCAATTTTATCGCCAGCTTCTTTTCCTGTTTGTATGTATAACAAATACCATTTACTGTTATAATAAGAGGCAAGCCTGGCAGTTTTACGGATAACCTTTCTTGCTATTTCGTGATTGCTGCTTATGCAGGCCATAAAACGTTCCTGCTTTAGTTGAACATTCCGGGGCAGTTCTGTTTCTATTTTTCTTTCTACTTGGCTGGCTACTTCTTTAAGCGCCAGTTCCCTTAGTTGTAAAATCTTTTCGCTCTGGAAAAAATTCTTAAGTGATACCGCAATCTTATCCTGCGAATATATTTTTCCTTCCTTTAATCTTGTTATCAACTCATCTGCCGTAAGATCAATATTTACCACTTCATCTGCCTGCTGCAAAACGCTGTCAGGAATTCTTTCTGCCACATCTATACCGGTAATATCTTTTATATCTGCATGCAGGCTTTCTATATGTTGAATGTTTACGGCACTTATCACATTAATGCCTGCATCTAAAATATCCATAACATCTTGCCAGCGTTTTTCGTTTTTACTGCCTTCAATATTGCTGTGTGCCAGTTCATCAACAATCACCACCTCCGGGTGCAGGTTTATTACCGCCTGCACGTCAAACTCATCAAGTTCTTTTCCTTTGTAAAATAATCTGCGTCTAGGTATTACCGGTAAGCCCCCCAGCAAACCATGTGTTTCCTGCCGGTTATGCGTTTCTATATATCCTATTTTTACGTCTACGCCATTGCGAAGCAGGGTTTGAGCCTCCTGAAGCATACGGTACGATTTACCTACACCGGCACTCATGCCAATGTAAATTTTAAATTTACCCCGCCGGCTTTTGCGGATGAGATCTAAAAAATGCTCTACGTTTTTTTGTTGCTCTTCAGGCATAATAATTAAAAGCTTATTGCGATAGAAGAAGTCAGGTATGTATCATTCCTGCTGTTGCTATTACCCGTTGTAAAGATCGGATCTTTGCTGTTCAGTGATCTTCCTTCCAATCTTACTAACACGTTACCTGCCGGTGCGTAATCAAGATTAAGTGAAAAGCCTGTGGTTTTAAAACCATCTGGCGTGCCGGTAGAAATAAGTATGCCGTTTTTATCACTGTAATATTCGCCCCTTGCTGCAATAGCCCATTTATCATTGATGGAATATTTAGCAATAAGCACCGGTAAGTAAACAGTATTATGATCACTGCTGCCTTTTGTTTTTTGCTCTGTGCCAATATCAACCCCCCCAGTAAGTCCGAATTTTTTTGTTACTTGGAAGATGCCGTAAACATTATGATATACACGGATCAATCTTGCGCTGTCTGGTTTATCAGTTCCTATAAATGTACTATAATTAAGGGTCGTTGCTGCTGAAGGTTTGTATTGTACCTGAGTGCCAAAGCTCATTAATGAATTGCCCTCTACCCGGGTAATACGCTGCCAGCCGTTGACAGCTAACCCACTCAAAAGCCATTTGCCATTATCGCTTGTATAATTAAGCCTTACACCGCCTTCAAAAAACGGCGTGTTTTCTGCAAGCAGGCTCCTAATAAGGGTCGGGCAATCTTTGCTTACTGCACTTTCAAAGCCAATGTGGCTTGGAAGAACACCGATATCAATCCATAAATTTTTCCTGCCTAATTTAAAACCTGCATTTGCTTCGTAAATGTTTTTTAGTGTTCCAGCTTCTGCTGCATAGTTAGCGTTCATATAAGTACCCACACCAATTGCTACAGTGCCTCTAACTTTATCGCCATTGTAAGTTCCCCTGACAAAAGCCAGGTTTACATTAAACTCATTATGCCTGTTATGGCCATATAAAAAACCGGGCTTTGTATTATTTTCCGGTTTATTAAAATCATAGGAATAATATCCTTCTGCATATCCGCTAAATGTTAGCGGGTTGGTATTTGTTGTGGTAACTACCGTTGTATCAATTTGAGCAGAAGTTTTAATGCTTGCTAAAATCATTGCTGCCAATAAAATCTTTTTCATCTTGTTAATTTCTTTTCTGTTGTTATTTTAATTTATCTAATTCAATATTGAGTTGCAGAATATTTATTTTCTCTGTGCCGAATAAACGGAGTAAAGGTTTTTGAATGTGCTGAGCAACCAATGCATTTATTTTATCTATGGAAATATTCCTGGCCTTTGCTACTCTTGCACATTGTACATAAGCTCCTTCACGAGAAAGATCGGGATCCAGGCCGCTACCAGAGGCAGTAACCAGTTCTGCAGGAATATCCTCTTTTTTTACGGTAGGGTTGTGAACCATAAAAGAATCAATTCTATCCTGCACTGTTTTTAAATATTCAGGGTTTGACGGGCCTTTGTTAGAACCCGAAGAACCTGCCGCATTGTAGCCTGCAGCAGATGGACGGCTGTTAAAATAGTTATCAGCCGTAAAATTCTGACCTTCTAATTTGTACCCAACTACTTTGTTATTTACGGATAGGGTTTCTCCCTGGCCTTTATTAGGAAATAGCTGGGCAATACCCAGGATAAGTAAGCTGTATAATCCTACAAACACCACTAAACAAATTAGCGTAAGTCTTAAAGCGGGAAGAATATGTTGTT
>JBDUCK010000230.1:0-5653 GCA_040003485.1 Ferruginibacter sp.
AGTTCAGAATTGAGTTGCAGAATCTCTTGAAATGGATGCACACCTCAGACAGTACGATGACTGGATTGTGATGTATGTAAAAGATAAATAACCCATCAATCGTATTTCAGGGTTGGTCTTATTGAGAAATGAGATTGAAATTTTTTGTTGCGGAAAGCGAATGAGTAAACAGGTCAATAGATCTTTGCATCTAACCTTTCAATATTCACCCATTTACTTTTCAATTCTACCCGTTTGTTTGCCAGGTATGTTTCTGATAGGGTGAATTAAGCTCTACTGCTTTCTTCTATATTCAAGATCATATTGAGTAGTCCAGCTATTGCCATTGTTTTTAGATATTTCTCCTAACTGCCTCACTTTATCTCTTCCAAGATTAAAAAAAGTAAGTTTATTAATTGCCATGGTGTCTTTCGAGAACAGCCATGGATCTGTTTGAAAAATTATTTTTCCATCTTCGTATTTACCATGGACATAGTGGGTGCTACTGCCTACGTTGTCAACCCATGTTTGCTGCCATTGTTTTGTGAAAGCATTGTAAGTATTGAAGCTTTTGCCTTTATAAATTATCCCATTTGGTATTTGAACATTTGTCCATTCTTCTAAAATAACACAACTATCAAGTATCAAACTTATTTTACTATCGCCTGCTTTTTTTCCTTTAAGATTAAACGCTTCCCAGTCACCAATCCAAAAATCAAATTGCCGATAAATTACATCAGCTGCACACGGATTTGGCGGTGGCAGTTTTTGTGTATAGGATTTAATCGAAAATAGAATAGTAAAAAGTAAAAGGCAATAATATTTCATAAAATAAATTTATAACTACAAGTAAATAAAATTTAAATAAAATTTTTATTACAAGTATATAAGTGGTAAAGGTAAAATTCAATTATGGTTTTTTATTATTTAGTTTTATTATTAATCCAATGGGAAAATTGTCCATCAATTTGCGTTCATCATCTATTTTTTAAAGTTAAATGCGGAAGCGTCCTTGCACTGCCAATAACGACATCTAACTTTAAAAAATAAAACAATGAAAAGTTTCACAGTCCCAACAATGGAACAAGTAACACCCGCTAACCATGCCATTTTTGACAGCCTTAATAAAGCATTGGGTTTTGTTCCCAATTTATCTGCAGCCATTGCCCATTCTGATAATGGTTTAACGAGATACCTTGCCTATCAAAACTTTGGTAGATGCACCATTAAAAAAAGAGTTTCGAATGGGAAGGGCAGGGAACCTGACTTATAATTTGCGAGGCATTTAATTATAAATTCGTTTGGGCATAACGGGTGAAAATCCTGATTATGGTGATACACATGAGGCACCAAAAAAAATCCCGGTAAAAATTTACCGGGATTTTAATATTAACTGTAAGGATACCTTATCTGCCCTGGTTACCCAACACAAATAAGTCGTTAACTTGTTTATCAGTCAGTGTTTTTCTAAATAATCTTATGTCATCTATATTGCCTGTAATTCCATATGCCATGTAACCTGCTGGGTCATTTGTAGAACCCGGCGTGGTTTGTTTACTTTCAGCGGCTCCTATCGTAGCATAATTGGGTGTTACCATTAATAGTACGTCATTAGCGTCTGGAAAAATGCCTCCCGTGGTTTTCAAATCCACAGTATTAACCAACTTTCCGTTTGCATAATATTTCAAAGATTTATTACCTGCATCAAAAGTCATGGTGAACAATGTCCATGAAGTGGTATCCATAAATGTGGGCTCTTTAAATGCAGCGGCATAAGAAGGATGTGTGCCGGTGCCATCAACATTGGTTAGCCCTCCATCAAAATCAAATGAATTATCAGCATGTTTGCGAAACTGAATTCCCAGCACGGGCCAATTTGCGACCGCAGGCGAACTTAATTGAAATAGCGTACTTAACGTTTCTGTTTGGGGAGCCTGGGCCCACAAGCTTAAAGTAAATCCGTTCCGAAGCGTATCGTTACTGGCGAAGGTGGTGTTATCTGCGCTGGCGCTGGTTGCCGCCGTGCCGTAGGTAAGCCAGCCCGCTGCAAGGTGAACAGCCTGTCCTATTTTTCCTGTAACAAAAGTTTGTGTACCACCCATAAGTACGGGTACTGCAGTATGTTTTAATTCGGTAGCATTGCCATCAAAAGGCCAATAAGCAATTAAGCTGGCAGGCTCAATTTCATTAGAACTTGAATATCCATCAACAGGTGGAAAGCCCGAATTGAAGGTAAATCCTGCAAGTGAAGCCGTACCTGTAGGGGCAGTAACAGATACAGACCCTGTTGTGCCGGTACCAATTATCGCTTTAATAGACGTTGCGCTTACAACAGTAAACGATTTTGCACCTGTGCCACCGAAAGTCACTGCCGTGGCTCCGGTGAAGTTAGTACCCGCAATTGTTATCGTGTCCCCGCTATAGCCACTGCCCGGTGTAAACGATGTAATGGTTGTTTTGGGAGCCGGTGGCGGTGGAGTACTATCCTTTTTGCTGCAAGATGGTATAGCCGCAGTCATGAATAAACCACTTATAATTACCAGCCATGCGTTTTTAGTTTGTTTCATTTTGTATGTTTTAAATTTTAAATATTAGTATAGAGTTTCGATTTGAATTATTGTTCTTATGTTAACTATTGAGGTATAATAGAAATAGCTGCTCCTCCGCCTGCAACAAGCCTGAGTTTTAAATTACTTTTATTATTTACCACCATTTTCTTAATCGTGTAGGCCTCCGGGTTAGTTTTCCAGTCTGCATTGGCAGCATCGCCATAAATGGTGGCCGTATATTTTTTTCCTTTGTCAAGAAAAGATAGATCTGCATTTATTTCTCTCGCATTCTCATCCGAAATAGCGCCTATAAACCAATCATTGCTTCCCTTTCCTTTACGGGCAATCGCAACATAATCTCCCGGCTCGGCAGCAATAATTTTTGTATCGTCCCAATCAACAGGTACATCTTTTATAAATTGAAAAGCATCCATGTGTGCTTCATAATTTTCCGGCAGGTCTGCAGCCATTTGAAGCGGGCTGTAAAGAGTAACATAAAGTGCAAGCTGCTTTGCCAATGTTGTATGAACCTGTCTTGTTTTATCGGGTGAATAATTTCTCAACTTAAAAATACCGGGCGTGTAATCCATTGGGCCACCCATCAATCTTGTAAAAGGTAAAATAGTTTCATGCTCAGGCGCATTGCCATCGCTGAAAGCATTGTATTCATTGCCTCTTGAGGCCTCACTCGCCATAAAATTTGGCCAGGTTCTTTGCAATCCTGTCGGCCGCATTGGCTCATGTATATCAATCATCACATGATACTCCGCAGCCTTTTTAATTGTGCGTAAATAATGGTTAACCATCCACTGGCCATCATGATGTTCACCACGTGGAATTATTTTTCCAACATAACCTGTCTTCACGGCTTTATAACCGAAGTCGTTCATAAACCGGAAGGCTGTATCCATCTGGCGGTCATAGTTTGTGGCAGAGCCGGAGGTTTCATTATGCATGATGATATCTACACCTTTTGAAGCCGCATAATCTTCCAGGCCCTTTACATCAAAATCAGGATAAGGTGTTACAAAGTCAAAAACATTTTCTTTCCAGTTGCCAAACCAATCTTCCCAACCTGTATTCCATCCTTCTACCAGCACGCCTTTGATTCCATTCTTTGAAGCGAAGTCAATATATTTTTTTACATTTTCTGTATTAGCGCTGTGTTTGTGATTTGGGATTAATTGCCCGTTAATATCCGTGCTGTCAGGATAGTTGGAGTAGTTCCATGTTCCCTTTCCGCTCTGCATTTCCCACCAGACGCCTACAAATTTCATAGGTGAGATCCAAGATGTATTTGTAATAGCAGAAGGTTCATTTAAGTTCAGAATCATTTTAGAAGAAAGAATATCCGGGGCTTTATCACTTACGATAATAGTTCTCCAGGGCGTATTAGATGGTGCATGTAAGTAAGCTTTGTTATCATACGAATCAGGAACCAGGCTTGCTGTTAGCTGGTAAGTATTATTATCTACATGCAATTGCATTGCGGGATAATTTACCAATGCTGCTTCATGAATATTAATGTACAAACCATCATCGCTCTTCATCATTAAAGGAGTTTGCACGGCAAATTGATCCGGCGCTATCCTTACAGCAATTGCAGTGCTGTTGTCTACAATATTTTTATTGTTTATAGCGCTTATTTTCGATGTAGTGTAGGCGTATTCGTTAGTATCGTAATCTCCGGGTATCCAGAAAGCTTTGTGATCGCCTGTAAGATTGAACTGTGTTAATTCCCTGCTAACGATGAAATATTTTATGCCGTCTTGTTTTGGAAATTCATAACGAAATCCTATTCCATCCCCGAAGATTCTGAAAACTATATCCAGTAAGCGATTGGAAGCATTTTGTTTTAAATGAACGGTTACCTGCTCGTAATGATTTCTTATATCGCTTACTTCGCCCCACACAGGTTTCCATGTTTCATCAACTGATTTTCTTTCGGAAGATATTATTTGAAAGTTATTGTTGAAGGCATCATCATTTATCAAAGTGAATCCAAGCGAGGAAGGCTTTATAACTATTTTATTATCAAAAGAAACAGAATAAACAGGTGTACCAGTTGCATCAATTGTAAAATTCATTTTTACTCTCTGCATACTTATGCTTATGTCTTCAGCAGATACGATGTACGATAGTGATATTAGTATTAAAAAAATCAGCGATCGTTTCAATAACATATCTGGTATTTTATAAGGTTGCCAATAACTCATTAGCCTTTTGGTTTTGAAGTGATACGATATAGTAAAAAACCTGGTCTAATTTCTTTTGTACAGCAGCATCACCAACCTTATCATGCCTGAGCTGGTAAAGCTTTGCAACCATTTGAAGATCTGTTAACTTTAATGATGAAACGCCAAGCTTCTGTTGAAGCGTTGTTAGAAATCCATATTGAAATTCAACAGTTGGTTCAATAATAGTTCCTTCGCCGTAATCGTTCCAGGTTGCCAGTTGTATGTAGTTAATATTTGTTTGAGCAAGGGCAAGGTCAAGTGTACCAATAAAATTATTTAAGCCATCATGTTGGATGATCCACGTAGGGCCGCCCCAGCCACCTTCAGCATAAAATGAATTAAAGCCCGGATACGCTGAGGCCATCCTCGTGCCTGAATAATTATAAGTTTTATAAAAATGATTTAGTGTAGCAAAATTATCCTGGGGTATCCACGCAAATTCTCCATTCGCCTGCTAACCCGCAGCGCCGGATTGAAACCATAAGGGAAAGAATGCTGGCTTGGTGTTCAATACAGAAAACGCATCAATCCATGCCGCTTCACTTTTTAGCTGCTGTGGCCCAAACACAAGCAGCACGGGGCTGCCAGATATTTTTTCATAGTTATCATCTTTAAAAAAATTAGTTTGCAAATAGGTCATATCTGCTTTTGCCTGCCCTGCCTTATCACTTGTTTGCACAAGATTCTGATCTTCGTAAACAATAGAATAATTGAGGCCCACCTTTGCTGTTAAAGCAACAATCTTTAAAGTGTTTCTTACCAGCAATGGATAGTCATACTTATTTTGTATGCCCGGCCAGTCAATAAATATTCCATCAATGCCGCTTAGCTTCATCAGCAGCAATTGGTATTCAATTACGGTAGTATCGCCAGATGCATAAGGGCCTA
>JBDUCK010000231.1:0-5651 GCA_040003485.1 Ferruginibacter sp.
GTATAGCCGGAACTGTTGTTGATTATTGTATATGGCTGAACGCCGCTGCTATTTCTCGCCTGCCATTTCCATCACTACCTTCCATTCCTCTTCTTTTACTGCCTGCACGGAAAGCCTTCCTAATCTTACCAGGTCCATATCTGCCAACCGCTTATCTGCTTTTACCTGCACAAGTGTTACCGGCTTTTTCAATTTCTTAAATGGCTTGATATCTACGACAAGCCAGGCAGCTTCTGCGGTGGTAGGATCCTGGTAAGCCTCTTTGGCCACTTTTGCTATGGCCACAATTTCTACCCCTTCATTGCTGTGATAAAATAAAACTTCATCTCCTTTTTTCATTGCCCTTAAATTATTACGGGCAGCATAATTGCGTACTCCATCCCAGGTAGTTTGTTTGTCTTTTACAAGCTGTTCCCAACTATATGTGGAAGGTTCTGATTTTACAAGCCAATATGCCATGTTAATTATATATGGTTTAAAAAAATATTTACAAATATAATGTGTTTAAAAAAAGGGCTGAGTATATATGTACTTATATATTTTAAATAAAAAATAGCTTAAAAAATCTATTGATCACCTTTCATCGTATCTGAATACGATAAGCTTTTTTTAACCGAAGCACCCAATTAAATTATTAATCAAAAAAATCAAGAACAATGAAAAGTAAAAAACTTTTGCTGACAGGCTTAGTAGCCGCAGCCCTTGTTACAGGTGGAATCATCTATGCAGCCGATCATATAGATGCTCCTGCAGTAACAGGCCAATCTACAGACATTACAGATATGTTTGTTTTTAGGGCAGCCGATCCAAACAATTTGGTATTTGTAGCTAACACCCAGGGTTTACTCACTCCCGGCACATCAGCAGCTGCAAAGTTTGATGCAAACACTTTGATTGAATTCAACATTGACACCAATGGAGATGCAGTTGAAGATCTTGTTATGCAGGGAATTTATGATGCAGGTACTAATACAATGAAAGTTTATGGTCCTGTAGCCCCATCTGAAAAAGGGCTTAGAAGTAAAATAGAAGGAAATGTAACAGCAAGCGTAGCCGTTACTGCTTATGGAGCATCATCACCCGTTACTGGCACTTCAACATCTGGCATAAAAGTTTTTGCAGGCCCTAGAGATGACCCTTTCTTTTTTGATCTTACCCAATACAAGCATATTATAGATGGTACAGCTACAAGTTTTAACAAACCCGGAGTAGATGCTTTTGCAGGAACCAACGTAATGAGCTTAGTTATAGAAGTGCCTAAAACTTTACTAGGTACGGTAACAGGCGGAAAAATAAACGTATGGTTAGAAACAAAAAAGAAAATTTAATTAACTCTTAAAAAAATATTATAATGAAAAAGAATATAAAATTATTTTCAGCATTACTGATGGGCGGTTCCCTACTATTGGGCGCTTGCAAAAAGAATGACAATCCTACACCTGCTGCTACGGTTTATTATCAACAGCAGGATCAGTTTGGAAGGCCAGCAATCAATACCGTATTTAGCGCCACCGCAGATAAAGATGCTTTTAATGTAACCACTCCTTCTGCAATGGGAGCTGCCTACCAGGCAAAATTCCAGGCAAAGTTATTGGCATTAAACCCGGCTTATACTACAAATTTATTAACCTTAAATGCTTCAGATTTCACCAAAGTTTTAGCTACGGATGTTTTAACGGTATCAACTACCGGTCCTACTACTTTTTTTGATGGAGTAGCGGCAAATACTTTATCAGGCAGAACATTATCTGATGACGTAATAGATGTAGAGTTGATTTTAATCTTTGGAGGCCCTACCGGTGGTAGCAATTCTGGTCTTACAAGTGATAACGTAAGTGCAAATGATAAAGCATTTTTATCTGTTTTCCCTTACGAAGCAGCACCTTGGTAATAAAAAATATAAGAATAAAAAATGGCGAAGATTATTTCTTCGCCTTTTTTATTTTTTGTTCATTAGAATGCCGGAAAAGATTATACTGATGTAATTATAAAAAACTCTTCGGGAGTCTTTAAAACTTTTCTTTTTATTTTTTCGTATTTTACTTAATAGTAATTTATTCTTTAACTCTTTATCTCACGGCTTTTAAATTTATGAAAAAGGGAATACTCTATATCCTGCTTTTTTCTTACAGCGTTCTAATGCTGAAGCCGTTACTTCCATACATCTCCGATAAAATTGCCCATGCTTTCTGGTATTCACAACACATGGCTACTGTACATTATGTAGATGGAAAATTTCATGTACACAAAGAAGTAATGGAAGATGCAAAGAAAAACAGCAACGAGAAAAATCCCTATTCCCAAAAAAAAGAACAATCCCAGAATGAGCATTTAATTGCCATGGTAAAACCGTTATTTTTAAGGCACCTGGTAATAAACGAATATTCTTTAAAATCTCCACGGGCAATTTTGCCTGGTTATTTACAAGCTGATTATCCCCCTCCAAGAAATGTTTAATTACTGCACTGCTGATATTCTAGTCAGCAATAATTGGAATTTATAACTAAAATTCTGAATTGTTTTATCAATAACTTTTATAAAGTAGTTGAGTAGTATTTGTATATAAATACCTATTCAACACCTGCACTCAGCTTTTTATTTTCTAAAGGATTGATTATTCATTTTAATTTTTTAGTTACTCTTTCATCATTAATTAATCAACAGCCAGCCTGTGCTGTCTAAATTTCTGTTTATGAAATATTACTATAATAATATCAAACTATATTTTCTTATCATTTTTTCAATGTTTTTTTCTGTGGCAGGCGCACAGTTCAGCATCAAAGGCAAAGTAGTAGATGCTGTAAGCCGGCAACCTTTAGAAAATGTTTCTATTACAATTGCTCACGCAACAACATCTGGCACACTTACAGATCAATATGGAAATTTTAATATAAAGGCCAGTAAAACGAAACCTGATTTATTGGTGTCTTATATCGGTTATCAGGCTTTGAATGTTTCAACTGAAGGTAAAAATTATATTACAATTGAGATGAAGGCTGATGCCGTTAGTTTAAAAGATGTTGTTGTTTTAAGTAGTAACAACGCTGCAAAATTCAGTACACTTGCAAAAATTGACCTTGACCTGAAGCCTGTAAGAAATACCCAGGAATTACTGCGTTTGGTTCCGGGTTTATTTATTGCCCAGCATGCAGGTGGTGGCAAAGCCGAACAGATTTTTTTACGTGGATTTGATAATGACCACGGCACTGATATACAGGTAAGCGTGGACGGCTTACCTGTAAATATGGTAAGCCATGCACATGGTCAAGGCTATGCAGATTCTCATTTTATTATTCCTGAAACGATCAATAATATTGATTTTGGCACAGGGCCATATTACACGCAGCATGGTAATCTTAATACGTCGGGTTATGTAGCGTTTTCTACATTTAATAATATTCCCAAAAGCAGGGTGCAAATTGAAGCAGGCAGGTACAATACTTTCAGGGCTTTAGCCATGATTGATTTATTAAAAAAGAACAAGGATAAACAAAGCGCTTACATTGCAAGTGATTTTTATTATACGGATGGAGCAACCATCAATAAACAAAATTTTAACCGCTTTAATATTTTTGGTAAATATAATTTAGCAATATCAAACAACACACAATTAACGGCTTCTTTATCTGGCTTTAAAAGTAAATGGGATGCATCGGGACAAATACCATTAAGGGCTGTAGAGGATGGAACAATAGAACGCTTCGGTTCGATAGACCCAACGGAAGGTGGTAATACCGAAAGGTACAATGCAAACTTTATGCTGGCACACACTTTTTCTAACGGAACCAGGTGGGAAAACCAGGCATACTATACAAGAAATATTTTCAGTTTATATTCCAACTTTACTTTTTATCTGGCAGATCCTGTAAACGGAGATGAGATAAATCAACGGGAAAAGCGTAACCTGTTCGGGTATCTATCAAAGCTGACACATAAAACTTCTTTAGGCGCTGCAACATTAACTTCTACCTATGGCGCCGGCATACGATACGATGCAAGTAATGCTTCGTTAGCCACTGCTGTTAAGCGCCGGTTCCTGGATTATATTGCGCTGGGAGATATTAAAGAGGCAAATAGTTTTGCGTTTATCCAGCAACAGGTTTCTTCAGGAAAATGGTTAATAGATGCAGGCGTAAGATTTGATTATTTTCACTTTTCTTATCAACAAAAATTAAATTTTCCTCAAATGCCTGCACAGGGAAAATCAATTGTAAGCCCTAAATTAAATATTCAATATACGGTAAATTCAAAAGCGCAACTTTATGTAAAATTGGGTAAAGGATTTCATTCAAATGATACCCGTGTGGTAGTGCCTAATGAAGGGCGGCAAATATTACCCGCTGCTTATGGGGCCGACTTAGGTTTTATTTTTAAACCCGTTGACAAATTATTTATAAACGCAGCAGCCTGGTATTTATACCTGCAACAGGAGTTTGTATATGTTGGCGATGCAGGCATTGTAGAACCCGGCGGAAAATCCAGGCGTGAAGGAATTGATATCATTACACGTTACCAGTTTAACAAAAATATTTTTGCTAACGTAAATTTAAACTTTACAAAACCAAGGGCTATAGGCGAACCTAAGGGTGCAGACTATATACCTTTGGCACCAACTGCTACAAGTACAGGGGGCATATTTTACAAACCAAAAGAAGGCTTTAATGGCAGCCTTTCTTATAGGGTAATTAAGAGCAGGCCAGCCAATGAAGATGGTTCAATTACAGCAAAAGGATATTTTGTAATGGACGCATCTGTTAACTACGCTAAACCCAAATACGAGGTTGGAATAGCGATTGAAAACTTACTGAATACAACATGGAACGAGGCTCAATTTGCTACTGAATCAAGATTAAAGAATGAGTCTGCGTCTGTTACTGAACTTCATTTTACACCAGGAATACCTTTCTTTGCAAGGGTAAAACTGGCAGTTTTCTTTTAGTAAAAACAAGAATTTATAAAATCAACAACACTTAAAACTATCATGATAAATTCTGGAATTAATAAATACGGTAATTTTTCAAAGGCTTTAGGGTTGTTGATTTTACTTTTTTTAGTAAGCCAACCATTATGGGCACATGATGTAGTTGGGGAACTGGAAAAAATGTCTAAATCAGATGCAGCCATTTTGTACATGCAGTTAGGTTTTACACATATACTGCCATTGGGATTCGATCATATTTTATTCGTACTGAGTTTATTCTTACTGAGCCCTAAACTAAAACCTGTATTGTTCCAGGCAACTGCTTTTACCATTGCACATTCGGTAACCCTGGGCCTGGCTATGTATCATGTAATAACGCCATCTCCCAAAATTGTGGAGCCAATCATTGCAATATCTATTGTTTATGTAGCCATGGAAAATATTTTTTCCCCCCGGTTAAAAAAATCCCGGATTGGCATTGTGTTTTTATTTGGGCTTGTACACGGTATGGGCTTTGCCAATGCATTGGGGCAATTAGGTTTGCCCGAAAAGTCTTACCTCACTTCTCTGATTATGTTTAATGTGGGTGTAGAACTGGGCCAGCTTGCCGTTATTTTATCAGCTTATTTTCTATTTGGAAAATGGTTTGGAGACAAGCCCTGGTACCGCAAATGTATCGTTATTCCACTATCAATATTAATTGCGCTGATAGCATCTTACTGGACCATAC
>JBDUCK010000232.1:0-5581 GCA_040003485.1 Ferruginibacter sp.
AAGATAATAAAATTATTACGATTGCTGGTCTTATTTTTCTTCAGACTGATGTGGGCAAAAATGACCCCCTTTTACCCACTGCAAAAAAAGATATTGATTTAAAATATCTAAAAAATAAAACGAGGCACACTTACCTGATGCTCCTGTTTTATTAAGTGAAATCATTTTTATTGCAACTTAGCCGGCCATAAAGAAGCGTTCCTAAACAACGGAACAGGAGATAAAGTTGTACATCTATTAAATAAAGTATTGCCGGATGCAGTGCTCTCAGCAATCCAGGTTTTGTCAACTTAAGTTCAGGAATTTACTTGAGGGAAAATGTAAAAAAAGAGTCTTAAAAACAGGCACTATTTTAGTAGCAGAAATGTAAAATATATTAATCATGACAAAGGACACAGGCATGAATGCTAAAGATGTAAAAGCTGGTAAAACTGCGAAATTACCTGCTTCAAAAGCTGCTGCAGTAAACAAAAAACTGAAGGAAGAACAAACAGCCCCGCCACCTACCAAAACAATCCAGATGGTAGATAAGGCAAGGGATAAAAAAAAGAATAAATAGATACTTGTTATGTTGTTTACCGCCGGTTAAGTCAGCAGATAGCATAATGGCAGGCGAATGATAGAATCCGAAGATTATACCATAGCAAAAAAATCAACTGTATTAAAACGAGGTGATACCGGATTAGCTTATGGATTTACTATAAGGATGCCTGACATAGCTATTCCGTGTATAGTACAATGATAATTAAATGTGCCTACCACCGTTGTTGTGTAACTGAATGAGCCCCCACCCGCAATAGTAGTGCTGCCAAAAGTAGAGCCGTCATTTGAAGTAACAGTGTGAGCAAAGCCATCGTCATTTTGCCATTTAACTACAGCGCCTTTTGTAACCGTTAAAGATGCCGGAGCAAAAGCCATATTATGCATAGTTACCTGGGCAGCTCCGCCGCCCGGTGGTGGAGGTGGTGGAGGTGGAGTGTAACCTGAATTTGATGAGCTACCCTTGCTGCAGGAGAATATTATCAGTCCTGTAATAATGATAAGCCCGATAATTTTTAAAACAAAATTCTTCTTCATATTTACTGTTTAAATGTGAGTGAGGTTGCCTTACCATTTATATTCGTAAAATAAAAAAAAAGGTTGCCTGCTAATTAGCTTTGCAGAATTGCTGCGGCGATAATCAAGTGAAGTATCAGTGATGCCGGGATTGACTAAACAAAAGGCGTATGACTGGCTGATTGCAAAAAAAGAATACTTGCGCTTACTGCCTGTTGCATGGGGACAGGTAAATGATCCTGAAGCCAGGGGTGTTTACGGCCAAACACATGATCGGTTTCAAGTGTAAAAAGTGATAAGTTAGGTTGCCATCGTTTTAAATCAAGGGCTTTTTCAATGGGTACAGCAGTATCCATTGTGCCATGGCAAACCAGCACCGGAATGGTTATTGATTGAATGGCCTGTTTAATATTTAAGCGTTGCTCATTTTTAATGTAGTCTTCATATAATTGATAATACAACGGCATCTGCTGTTTAGTACGGCTGTTTTCATAATACTGTACGCCGGTGTTTTTCCATTCCTGCATTTTTTCGGGTGACCAATTACCCCAGGGCGTTTTGCACTCGGTAATGCCCGCCCAGGTAATGAGTTTATTTATTCGTTTGTCCGTTGCCGTATGAAGTATGGCAATGCCACCGCCCATACTGTGCCCGATAAGGCTTATGTTTTCAGTTGCCATTTGATTGTTGTAAAGGTTCAACGGGTCGCACACCCAATTGATCACCTGGTTCAGGTCTTCGAGTTCAATGCTGTAATTATTCCTGCCAAAGGCTTCCAGGTCGGCAAAGTTTTCGGGGTTTTGTACAGTGGTACCATTGTGTGAGAAATTAAATTTTATAAATATAAAACCGGCGGCGGCAAATTGATGGGCTACCAGGTCAAAATTGCCCCAATCTTTAAAGCCATTAAAGCCATGCGCATAAATTACAACCGGCTTTTTAGCAGGAGTTTCTTCAAAAAAAATATCCAGCAGCATGGGCCGGTTTTGGCTTCCGTTAATTTTTATATTTTTAATCTCCTCCATTATTTACGGGTATTTGTAAGCTGATTAAGTTTCACTTTTTAAAAATAAAAATACACAGCACCCAACGAATGAATTTTTTGTTTACTTTCTTCTTTGCCCATAAAAATTATTTGTATAAAATTAAATTATTTTGCAGCAATAAAAAACCCGGTGATCAACCGGGCGTTTATTCTTATAATTTGTGTAATTAGTGCATTTCGTTTATTTCATTATAATTAATTTAAACTTCTAAAATCTACAGGCACCAATTTACTTACACCGGCTTCCTGCATGGTAACACCATAAATTACATCTACGGCACTCATCGTTTGTTTGTTGTGAGTTACAATAATAAACTGTGAGTTTTCGCTGAACTGTTTTATCATGTTTGTAAACTTACCTACATTGGCATCATCCAACGGCGCATCTACTTCATCTAAAATACAAAAGGGTGCTGGTTTAATCAAATAGATAGCAAATAAAAGTGCGGTAGCGGTCAATGTTTTTTCGCCACCACTTAACTGGCCGATAGAAGAGGGGCGCTTGCCTTTTGGTTTTGCAATAATGTCAATGCCTGTTTCGGCCAGGTTTTCAGGATCTACCAAAACCATGTCAGCGGTATCTTCATCTGAAAACAAAGCTTTAAAAACTTTTTGAAAATTTTCTCTCGTTTTATTAAAAGTGTCAAGGAACTGCTGGTTGGCCGTTGCTTCTACTTCCTGTATGGTTTGCATCAGGCTGTCCTTGGCCGTTACCAGGTCATTCTTTTGCTCCAAAATAAATTCATACCTTTTTTTCATTTCGGTATATGCTTCAATAGCTGTCGGGTTTATCTCTCCCATATTTTCCAAACGCTTTCGCATGCGTTCATTTTTTTCCTGCAATTCTTCCAATGGCGTATCACCGGTCCTTGGCTCGTCTATAATAATATCCAGGTCTACTTTAAACTCTACACTCAGTCTTTCCTTCATACCAGCCAGTTGCAGTTTAAGGTCTGTGAGCTTGTCTTTTATTTCACTCAATAAATGATCTATTCCTTCTTTTGATTTTTGTTTATGCCTTAACTCGCTTTCCTTCTGGGTAAGAATATTCCTGATGTTATAATATTCCTGGTCTGCTTCATTCAGTTTCTTTTCTTCAGCCTCTTTATGCTGAAGCATATTTATCAGCAACAATTCCAACTCTTTTAAAACGGCTGCAGTCTGGTTTATATTCTCAGCCGCTTCGCTTAATTGTGTACTGCTGCTATGTACCTCTATCGTAAGCTCTGTTAGTTGGTTTGTTTTAAATTCAAGCTCCTGCTTAAGAGAAGTTAGTTTACTTTGTTGTTTTGTAAACTGCAGGTTATTGTCATTATAAGTTGTAGTAGCAAAATTATATTCCTGTTCTGCAGTTGCATAATCCAGTTCTACCGCCAGTAATTTATCAGCCAGTTCTTCTAAATGAAAATTAAATTTTTCCAGTTCTACCCGGGTGGCAGCAATAGCCTGGTGATTATTTTCTAACTGTAGCTGCAACTCTTCAACCCTGCTGGTGCTGGTGGTTTCCAGGTGGTGCAGGTTTTCAATTTTATTTTGAAGAGCGAATACAAGATTTGTAAGATTATTTATTTCTTGCTGCGTAAGCTTAATAGCATTTTCTTTTAATTGCTCATTAAAGGCAATTACCTCGTTGTGGCGAATCTGGATATCAGCTTTTAAAACAGCAACAACCTGGTGTTGTGCAGCAATTTCTTCCCGGAGTTTTTCCAGGTTTTTTGCACGCCCAATTTTTTTCCCCTCAAATAATCCTACACTCCCGCCAGTAAGAGAATATTTTCCTTTTACATATTTTCCTGTTCTTTCCAGCACTACTGCACCATTGCTGTTATGAAGGGCTTCTTCATTTTCAGCAATAAAAACATTACCCAATAAATTCTGTGCAAGCTTTGCGTACTTAGTATCTATTTCTACAACGTCCAGTGCAGGTATAGTTCCCGCCGGCTGATGGGTATCTTCGACTTCTGTAAATTTATCCAGCAAAAAGAAATTGGCTTTACCTTTTTTATTATCGTCCAATAAATGCACAGCTTGTAAACCTTCAGTTAAATTATTTACGACGTAATAATTCAGGTAGGGTTCCAATACATTTTCTACTGCTGCCCGGTATTGTTCCTGTACATAAATAATATCAGACAGCAGAGGCGCTTCATGGTTCCAGCCATTATTATTATGAAGAAATTTCACACTTTCGGGGTAACCCTCCATAGAATCAACCAGGCTTTTCAGCAGGTCATGCTCATTTGTTTTTGAATCTAATTTGCGGCTTTCTTCTGCCAGGTTATTACGCAGGCCTTCCATCATATTCTGTGTTTGCAGAATCTGTTCTTTTGTAAACTCATGCTGCGTTTGCAATTGTTGCAGGTCCAGCTTTTTGCTATCCAGCTCCTCTTCCTTTATTTTTTTATCGGCCTGCAATTGTGTAAGCTGCTCCTGGCGCTGGCTTTTTTCTTCCTGTATCTGCGCAATAGTTCGTTGCAGGTTTAAGATAGATGTATCTGCTACTGCCACTTTTTTTTCTGCGTCAAACTGGTTGCGTTGTATAGCCTGGTTTTCTTTTCGCAAGCCATCAATACTGGTGCGTTTATCATCAAAAATGCGGCGCTTATCTTCTACAGTATCTTTTAAATCCTGTAGTTTCTCTTCCAGTTCTTCCAGTTTTACTTTTTCGTCATTTATCTGAATGCCCGTAAAACTGATGCTTTCTTCTAATCCCTTTAACTGCCCGCCGGCTTTTTGCAAAAAATCATCCAGGCTGGTCTTTCTTTCTTTAAGATATTGAAGCCGCTGGCTGCCAAGGTTCTTTTCATTTTCCTTGCTACGTACCTTATCCAGCATTTCGTTGTAAGCATGCTGCATTTGCTGCAGGGCTTTTTCTTTTTCTACAAATGCCAGCTTCTCACTTTCCAGTGCGGCATCTTCTTTTGCTATGGCTGTTTCCAGCTCTATTCTTTTATCTACTTCCTGCTGTTGCTGCTCATTCAAATCACGGTAAGTAATATTAAAACCTTCCAAGGCAGCCTTGGCCAGTTCTATACTTACTTCTTTATATTCTTTTTTTATTTCAAAATATTTCTCAGCTTTTTTTGCCTGGCTTTCTAAACTTTTTAACTGGTTATTTATTTCAAAAAGTAAATCTTCAATACGTGCCAGGTCCTGTTCGGTAGCATCTAATTTTAACTTAGCTTCTTTTTTACGGGTTTTGTAAATAGTAATGCCCGCTGCCTGCTCCAGCATTTTGCGGCGGCTGTTTTCTTTATCTTTAATGATATCATCCACCATGCCTAATTCAATAATAGCATAGCTATCGGTGCTGATACCTGTATCCATAAAAAGGTTATGAATATCCTTCAGTCTGCACGCCACATCATTAAGGCGGTACTCACTCTCACCACTTTTATAATATTTTCGGGTAACGGTAACCGTATTAAATTCGGTAGGCAACAGGTTCTTGGTATTCTCAAAGGTAAGGCTTACTTCTGC
>JBDUCK010000233.1:0-5553 GCA_040003485.1 Ferruginibacter sp.
AAAAGCTCACAGGAAGAAGGAAACTATTTATGGCTTTGGGTGGATATAGAGGAGACAAGCAATGGATAAAGTCAGAGAAAGATGGATTGGGTCTGAGGTAATAGGAGTGCAAGTTTACTAAAAAAATTTAAAAAACCTAATAATATTGATATTTTTTTGATTTCAGGCATTCACGAATTCCTTTTTTAAGCAGATTTTAATCTTTCCTTAAATGGATTTTTATTTTTTTAAACTTTAAAAGTTAAATGAATTTGATACCCGTTATGTCTTTTTTATGGCCGCTTTTTTCTTGAAATAATAAAATCAGAGCAGCCATGCTAACAATAGAAACGTATGCTATCCGCTTAAAACCCTGGGCAGGATTTGCGAAAACAAATACTGGAATTTACAACCCCACATAGAACTGCAGATAAAAGAAAAAGAATAAAATTCTTATTACCCTTTTTTCTTCTTTACCGGCCGCACCGGTTTGGCACCTGCATCCTGTACTTCCGTAGCCTTCAATATTGGATTAGGAACAGGCTCTTGTCCCTCAGGCGTAATTTGATTGAATATTTTATTTACATAAGTCCATTTGCCATTCACCCATTTAAACCCTTCATAATCGCCATCGGGTACCAGCGTCCATTTTTTACTAGGTTGGTTAGATTCTGAAACGAGATGTTCCATAACGATCATCTCCAGCTCATCATCGTAAGTAAGGCGGGGGCTGGTTTCTTTTTTAAATTCCATTACATAACGGGCAATATTATCCGGAGATACATTGACGTTTTCTATACTAAAATAGCGGCCTCCAAAAACAGGTGCTCCATTTACAAAATCCAGTACTTCAATTATTTTTTTATCGCTGCGGATATTGTTTTCATCGAAGCCCAACAAAGTATAAAAAGGATGTCCCTTGTATTTCGTGAGAATAATTTTATAATAAACAGCGCCCATCCAGCCAAGATTATTCCCGATTGTATCTGCCATATCTAAGGTAATGTCTGATTTATCTATTAGCGGAAAAAGCTTTAGCGAGCCATCCGCAGTTTTTATCTGTATTGCGCCATGCTGGCGGATAACGTTTTCATTTATTACCATTTGCCAGGTAAAAATGCGGAAGGAACTATCCGGGGCATATAATTTAGAAATAGTGATAAGAGAATCAAAAGGATAATCAAAAGAGCTATGCGTTTTAAGTGCCCGGATAAAAATGCGGGTAAAATTGCTATCGGCTATAAATCTATCCGAGCCATTTCTTCCCTGGATAATCTTTAGGGCAGGCCCCTGTAAAGAATCTTCTTTTTGTTGTAAGTATGTATAGTCAGCTTTGCTTATCTGCTGGGCATTGCCAGCAGCAGAAAAAAATAAAGTGAAAAACAAAACCGAAAAAATTTTCATAAATATAAATGTAAAACAAGATTTTGCATTAGCATGAGTAACGCTGCATATAATTTAAATTTAACTAAAGCTTATCATCATTTAAGGGCCTTCGCAAATGAAAATAAAGAATCGTACACCGCATCAATCCGTTCATCTGCCAGGCTTACATCTGGCCGGGTTGTGGGTAAAAAAACCGTGTAAATGTGCAGGTTGCGGCCAAATTCCATATCGCTGATGGTGTTGCCTACCATAATGGCTTTTGCCAGGTCTATATCCGGGAACTGTTTTGCAGCCTGCAAACCCATACCGGGGTTAGGTTTGCGGTAGGGGCTTGTTTCTTCCAGGTCACTGCAATAAAAAATGGCATCAATATGGCCACCGGCTTTTTCTATTTCCTGTTGCATATTGGAATGAATGCTATGCAGATCTTCCAGTTTTGTCAATCCCTTTCCTACGCCTTTTTGATTGGTTACAACAATGATCCTGGCAAATTTTTCAGAAAATATTTTAATTGCATCTTTAACCCCATCATAAAAAACAAACTCATCCCAGGTATGAATATAATCCAGGTATTTTTCCTGATTTATTACACCATCACGATCTAAAAAAAGTGTCCAGGATTTGTCTATTTTATTTAAAGGAAACATTTTTGATTTAAGATTTATGATTTTTGATCGCCGATTTATGAGCATAGATCTTATAATCTAAACTCATCTCAAATTAAGCATTACCTATTTCTCTCCCTGCCTTTTCAAAATCTTCTGGTATGCCGATGTCTATAAAATAATTATCCTGTACAATACCGGTTATCTTTTTTGTTGTATAAAATTTTTCTAGGTAATCTTTTTCAAAAGAAAACTTTTGCGGTAAATCAAGTGATAAAAAGTCAGGTGCATTTAAGATATAGACACCACCATTAATAAGGCCTGTTTTATAAAATTGTTTTTCTTTAAAAGACTGAATTATTCCGGCAGCATCAATATCTACTACGCCATACCTTTCAAAATTATACATGGGTTTTAAGGCCAGGGTACAGGAGGCATTTTGCTGCTGGTGAAAAGTCAATAATTTATTTATATCAATTTTAAAAAGTGTATCACCATTTAATACCAGTGTATTTTTACCGCTTACTTTTTCACAAGCCATTTTAATAGCACCGCCTGTGCCTAAGGGCTCAGCTTCTATTGATAACTGGTAATTTAAGGAAGGATATTTATCCCGGAGAAAATCTTCAATTACATCATGCTTATAGCCGATAGAAAAAATAAAGTCTTTTACTCCTTGTTGCTGTAGGTAAGCTATAACATGCTGCAGGAAAGGCTTTCCAGCTACAGCGGCCATACATTTGGGTAAGTCGGGCACAGCAGAACGAAGCCTGGTGCCTAACCCGCCGGCTAATATAATTGCTTGTGTCAAAAGTTTAAAAGTTTAAGGTTCAAAAGCTCAACAGTTCAAGTGTTTGTTGCATCCTTTATTTATTAAAATACAGTTCCTCTACCAACTGGCAAATAATATGGCCAACCAGTATGTGGCTTTCCTGTATGCGTGGCGTATCTGTAGAGGGAATATTAAGTAAATAATCACAATGGGCTTTCATATTGCCACCAGTGTTGCCGGTAAAACCTATAGTAGGCATGCCTTTTTTTCGGGCTACCTCAAAGGCATTTATAATATTTGTGCTGTTGCCGGAAGTGCTTAAGCCAACGAGCACATCCCCTTTTTTCCCGATGCCATTTACCATACGGGAATATACCACATCAAAACTGTAGTCATTTGCTACAGCGGTCATGTAAGATGTATTGACATGCAGGGCTTCGGCTGGCAAAGCATCCCGGTCGGTATAAAACCTGCCACTGAATTCTGCGGCAAGATGCTGTGCATCGGCAGCGCTGCCGCCATTACCGCAGAACAAAACCTTGTTACCATTTTTAAATGCCTCTACTAAAACTTCTACACAATCGCCTATGGTTTTTTGCAACTCATGGTTAGCAAGCACCTGCAATTTTACATCTATGGAAGCCTGTATTAAATTTTTTATTTGTTCTTTCATTTATAAAAAAGTTTGTGTAACGGTAAGTCTGTTGATCAAAGGTATGCTGTACAAGTGAGTGACACAACGATGTTAAGTAAAGAAATTTTGTTGGTATAAAAAGATATTTCTAAATGCCGGGGTAATAAAGCTTTTTAAACTGTCCAGCTGGTAAGGCCGTATTTGATAAAGGAATATTTTTTTACTTCGCCCCCAAATTGTTTAAGCGCTTCAATTACAGCATAGCGGTTATTCCCGGGGCAATAAAAGATCATAAAGCCACCTCCACCGGCCCCACTTATTTTTCCGCCGGTAGCACCGGCTTTTTTTGCAGCGGCGTAAATTTTTTCAATATCACTGTTGCTGATATTGGCTGCCATATTTCTTTTTTGCTGAAAACCAAAATCGAGGATCTCCCCAAATTCATTCAACTTCCCTTTAAGCAAAGCTTCTTTCATCATGCGTGCCTGTTCTTTTAAATGATGCATCGCCTCTATACTTTTCTCGTTTTTTTGATTTACGTTTTTCACCTGTTCATCAATAATGGCTGCACTTTCACGGGACGAAGCGGTAAAATAAAGCACCAGGTTGTTTTCCAGCTCGTGCATGTATTGCGGACGAATGCGCAGGGGATTTACAATAACTTTATCATCGTTGTAAAACTCCATAAAATTTACGCCGCCAAAAGTAGCAGCGTATTGATCCTGCCGGCCGCCGGATAATTTTAAATCATTTCTTTCGATATCAAAAGCATAATGGGCAATATCATAATCGCCCAGGGGAAGCTTGAGCATCTCTACGAAGGCACCAAGAATAGCCACCACCAAAGTAGAAGAGGTGCCTAAGCCGGAGCCGGCCGGTGCATCTACAAAAGTGGATAAACGAAAACCAGTTTGCGGAAGATTATAATCTTTTTGAATGCGGTTGTAAACACCTTTAAGAAGATCAAGCTCACCATTAATTGGTAACGCCGGAGCCCACTCAAATTGCTGCCGTTCATTTCTATCCAAAGCCTCTACAATAATTATTTTTTCGGGAATGGTTTCTATAGTGGCATAGGCAGAAAGGGAGATGGTAGCATTTAAAATAGCGCCGCCAAACATATCACTGTAGGGGCTTACATCTGTGCCACCACCTGCAAGGCCTATACGCAGGGGAGCTTTACTGCGGTAAATCATAAGATGCAAATTAAGATTTTATTTTTCCAATGACACAAAGAAAAAATCCGTTGATTAGCATTAAACTTTAGCAGCAGCAATAATTTCATTTACCATTATATCCCAACTGTATTTTTTCTTTTCTTCAATTAGAAAAGGAAGGAAATGGCTTTCACCTAATTGATAATACCGGCTGATTTTCTCTGCTAAAGAAGCGGGTGTTGGCTCGGCTACCAGGCCGGCCTTGCCATCAGGAACCATATCTGCAAGTGCACCCACATTCGTTACTATCATGGGTACTTCAAAATGATAGGCGAGGGGAGTAACACCGCTTTGCGTGGCATTGCGGTAAGGCTGTACTACCACGTCTGCGGCACATAGGTAATTTTTTATTTCGCTGTCCGGGATAAAGCCTGTTCTTAAAATTAAACTGTCCTGCAGGTTTAACCGCTGAATCTGCTGTTCATATATTTTAGGGTCGTCATAATATTCTCCCGCTATCATTAATTTAATGCCCGGCACTTTTATTTTAAGGACGGCCATGGCATCTAACAAAATATCCAGGCCTTTATATTTTCTTATAAAGCCGAAAAATAAAATAATTTTTTCTTCATTATTAAGACCGAGGTTTTCTCTTGCTGCTGCTTTAGTTATTCTCTCTCCAAAATTATCGTACAACGGATGGGCAACATATTTTGCGGGCTTGCTGGCAGTAAAAGTTTTGAGATCGGCCAATACTTTTTTGCTCATGGTTATAAAAGCATCCACCGGCTTTATGAAATATTTTGTAAATGATTTATCGCCAAAGCGCTTTTCGTGTGGGATCACATTGTCTGCAATACAGACCACTTTGCTATGCTTGTTTTTTTTAGCCAGGCGAAGGATTGTGCCAAAACACGGGCCCATAAAGGGCAGCCAGTAACGCACTACAATAATGTCAGGCTTGTCTTTTCGCAGGCGGTTGCCGATTTTTATCCAGTTAAAAGGATTGATGGAGTTAAT
>JBDUCK010000234.1:0-5550 GCA_040003485.1 Ferruginibacter sp.
TGTTTTTGCCGACAAAGGATGGGGAACCATTTATCTCGGCAATCATGATCAGCCAAGAATGGTAAGCCGCTGGGGAAATGATTCACCGGAGTTTCATGAAGCTTCTTCAAAATTGCTGACAACATTCATCCTTTCCATGCGTGCGACACCATATTATTATGCTGGTGATGAGCTGGGCATGAGTAATATTAAATTTGATAACATCAAAGATTATCGTGATATTGAAACGTTGAATTATTACAAAAAATTACAGGCTGAAAACGGGGATCTCGATTATTTTTTAAAAGGACAAAAACTTTCGGCAAGGGATAACGGGCGTACTCCTTTTCAATGGGATGCTACAACGCAGGCAGGATTTACAACCGGCAAACCGTGGTTAAAAATAAACCCTAATTATAAAAAAATAAATGCTGCAGAGCAGGAAAAAGATCCAGATTCTATTTTAAATTACTTCAGAAAAATGGTAAAGCTTCGCAAAGCCATGCCTGAACTGGTTTACGGAGCATATGCCTTGCTTGCTGAAAACAATAAACAGGTGTATGCTTATACCCGGAGTCTTGATGATAAAAAAGTTTTAATAGTGATGAATTTTTCTGATAACGAAGCCGGATTTAATTTGCCAAAATCTATGGGGAAGATTGGAGAAGTGCTGATAAATAATGTGAGCGGTTACAAAATAAAAGATGGCAAATTTAATTTAACTCCCTGGCAGGCGATTATCGTGCGTATTGATTAAGTTAAATTATCCGAATGAGTTTACCGAGTAAATATAATAATCCAGCATATTCCCTTTTTTAATTACGCCATTATGTATAACGGCTTCTCTTTTAAATCCTGCTTTTTCTAATGCTTTTACAGAGCCTGTTGAGGTTGCAAAAGGTATAGCAAAAATTCTTTTTATTTCAAATTTTTCAAAAATATAATTTACTATTGTTTTAATTACGGCAGTCATAATTCCCTTTCCCCAATGTACTTCCCCCAGCCAGTAACCTATTTCAGCATTCTGTTTATACACATCTTCGCCGGGCCAAAATGATATAACACCTGCAGCTTCACCGTTTACTTCAACAATAAAATCTTTTACAGGATCATTATCCTGCAATACGAAACTGATAAACCATTCAGCATCCGCTTCCGTATAAGGATGCGGAAACCTATCCCTTAAATTATTACTAACCTTTTCATTATTGGCATGTTTTGCCAATGCCTGTTTATCGGTAATTTGAAAAGGCCTTAACAAAAAACCATCGCCTGCTATTATCATCTTAAAAAATTAACTAACAATACATCTTTATTTTTTTCCAGTTCATAAAAATATTAATACACTAATGTGCCCGGATTGAAAGTGCGCCAGCTATGCCAAAACTCCTGCGATGCCATTAATCGTTGAAGCGAAGCTGAAGTATTAATTCCACTGCCATCTAACCGGTATGTATTTTTATTAAGAAATAAAGTGTCGTTTTTCATTGTTATTACTGCATCAACAGAAGGAGTTTTAAATGCAAAAAAACTTTTGCTGTCAGTTGCAAGGATCAACGCTACTGAAACATTATTCATTTTATCTAGAATAATCCTTTCTTTCTTTAATTTATTCCAGTCGTATGCCTTTGAACTATTACCCACTTTTACGCCCACCACCCAGGATTTATCTTTCCAGGAAAGGCTATCGGTTCCCGTTAGTTTACTCTTACTTTTGCCAGCTTCATATTTGAACGTGGTATCGTAGGAAGAAGCAGAAGAAGGATCAGCCTGCATTACAAGAGAGTTTGGATATAACAATAACCATTCGCCTAATGAACTTTGAGAACTTAAAACTTCCGGTAGTTTTTCTCCTTTTAATTTACCTGCAATAGCTTCGCCGGTAGCCTGCCGCCACCAGCTTTTGGTAGATGCATCTTCCAGCATAGCGTTAAAGTGATCCATGCCTACAAGCCTGAATTTTTCTCTTTTACCATTCACTAATGGTTCGAATACCCGGCCTGTTCTGCATACGGTGCAATAGGTTACCATTATCGCTTTACCACCTATGGTATCCTGTATGTGATGGTGATAACCTAAGAACCGGATTGGGTATGCTTTGGCTTCCCCGTTAATTGAAACGCCGATAACCAACCGGTTGGAATCTACTTTATTTTTTGCTGCATCCGCTAATAGAAATTGTGTGGGTTGTTTAAACATGGCATCTGCAGCCATTTTAAAATTGAGCATGTAGATTCCTGCTGCTGCAATTATGAATGCTGTTAACGGCATCCATAAACGCTGCCATGTCGCACTGAAAAATCCATAGAGCATCACTACAAAAAATACTACCCGAAATACCCAACGCCAGTTATACAAAAAATAAGCAACATTAATACTGTTCATTTTCTGGCTACCCGGCATTGGCATAATGAAATACACATTGGCTATTTCAAAAAGTAATAATCCAATCAACCCTGTATAAAAAAAATTCTTCATATCGATTTTGTATCGTAATTATTTTTAATCTGCACCATCTGTTTTAGCACGTGCCACAGCAAATGCACCTACACTTTGCCCGCATATTAAACCCTGCTCTATATCGCTGCGGTAATGTATTGCACCGTATAATCTGGATACAGAAGCTTCATTTGCCATAGCATTAAACATTGTCGCATTGGCTGGTAAAATGTATCCTAAAATAGTTGCAGCCGCACCGCTGAATGTAGAGTGACCGGAAATATAAGATGGAAAATTAGGCAAGCCCGTGAATGTCTTTATTTCAGGATTTATTTGCGAAGGCCGTGGATTAAAATATAAATATTTTGCGTCCCAGCAGCATATAGCAGCGTCCATCATGGACATATTAAGTAAGGCCATATTTCGTGCCCATCTAACTTCACTGTAATTATTTTTTACAAATTCCTTCGCCGCAATTTCATTCCAGTGGCCTGGGGGGGTGGCCGTGTTTATTCCATCTGCCCAAAATTGTACAATGCGCATTCTTTCGGTAGTAGAATGTGTACTGTAATACATCACTTCATCCAGTTCTGTTTTAAATAGTGTAGATTTTGTAGAAGGTGGAGCAGGCGGGCGGATAGAAACCAACCCTGCAGAATCAAACAAAAAAGTTTTTACTTTACCAAACAAAGGCAGCATGGGTGGGCGCTTGGGAAGCTCCTGGCTTATCCACGGTGTTTCGCCGGTAGCAGCAGTTTGCGCTTCTAACTGTGCCCATAGTACCGAAGTACCAATCGCCGCTCCGGCCTTATCTGTTCTGGCTCTGCCGGTAAATTTCTGTGCTACAGCCCGGCCTAAAGTTTCACCTGCTTCAATTTCGCTCCGCACATTGGCACCTGCCATTATCCTGTACAGTTTATTTTCATCAGCTTTTTGCTGAATAAAATTTAAATCTGCAGGAAATAATAATTTTAAAAGCTCTACCGTCACGCCAGTTACGGTTGCATCTTCGGATGGGTAAGATGGCAGATCTGTTTTAGGCACCAAAGCGTTTATACCTGCATCAAAAGTATAGGGAGCAACCCTGCTGTATAATTTTTTATAGTGATAAGCTGCCACCAGTGCATCGTACTGTGCAGCGCTTACATAAGCATATGCTCTTGCTGCATAAGGTGGATTTGAAAATGGGAAAACCGGGTAAGCAAAGGGGTTGGCTGCACTCGGAGAGGGGTAAGTGCCGTCGGCATTCTGATAAGACGGAATATTATGTTTTGCTACCAGCTCTCTTAAAATTTCATTCCAACGCAGTACCGAACCGGCGCTCCAGTATTTAATTATCTGTCTTTGGTTTTCTGTAAGGTTTTCTTGCCAGCCCTTTATTTCATTTATTTCTGTGGCATAAGCAGGTGAGGTAGTAAGTATGGGAGCGGCTACGGCAAATTCATCGGCGGCAATTAATAAAATTGGTTTCCAGGTGCCGGCACTTAAATCATTTTTTACCGGGTTTAACGCTGGAAAAGATGCATTATATTCATCAAGATTTTTATTGCAGGATTGTATGGTAATAAAAAAAGAAAAAAGTAATATGGAGAAAAATATCTTTTTCATTTTAGTTTTTTTTAGTGTCTGTGGCTACTGGTTTTTTATTTTTAGTGAAATTTATTATGTAAAAAATGCCTGTGGTATAAACAGTAGCTTGCCCCACGTTTCTGCCAGCAATGGTAAAATTGCTGCCGCCGATTAAAGACAAACCTGCAACTTTTTTTATATTATATTTTACATTTATGCCGGCAGATGTCATATTCATCCTGTTACTTGGGAAAGGCATATTGTTCTTTGTAATATCATATCCACCGAGGGTTGTCCAGTTGCTTAAAAGTCCTTCAGCAATCAGGCGTTCGCTTCTGTAACCCACCCTGAGATTATATTGCGCTGCATCAGGCATTTTTACTTTATTTGTATAATGCAGCTCTGTGGTGTAGTATGCATCCCGGTTTATCTTTATATTGCTTCTTGCAACATAAGTTGCAGCTACCGTAGCAAACCAATTATCAACCTGGTAGTCTACAATAGCACGAAGAGAAAGATTTGTGCTGTGCAGGCCTATTGATAAGGGTAAAAAATCCGGATTGTAAGCTGACAAAGATGTAGAAACCCCTGCAATGGTATAAACTGAAATTACCCCGGGGCCCAGATCTTTTTCGATAGGAAGATATTTTATCCAGAGTGAAAGATCCTGCACATCCTTCATGCCATGCAATTGGCCACCAGTTGCTTTTGTTTGCACATACGGAATACCAAAGAGCAAATTGAGTTTACCAGAGATGCCATAATTACCCATTACGCCAAACGTTTTTGCAGATACGGTACCGAGATTGGCATTGTCCCTTTTGTTGGTTCCTTCCCAATAATTTTTCCAACTGCTGTAGCTGTACATCACACCGGTGCAAAAATTATTTTTTGTCATCATAATGGCATCAGCATCTGTCTGTGCCTGGGATTGTACCGCTGTTATTATAAAAATACTGAGCAGCAGTTTCCATTTTATGTTATACTTTATACTTATAAGCATAAGCGTTAGTTTTAAAATCTTGATTGGTTTTGGCTACAAAAATTGAAATAAATATTTTGTCTTTTAAGCATACATAGCATTTAAAAATAAATGCCATGCAGCCGGATTCATGAATTTTTAGTGCGTAAATAGTGTTACTGCTTTATTCTTTTTTGAGAAGCGGTAGGTATAGCCCAGGCTAATAGAATAATCTGCAAAAGCTGCATCTCCCTGTACATGCACATATTTTGCAGCATCTGAAATTTTTGAATTTTGCAGTTTCTGGTCGGCAATGTCGGCTGCACTTTGAATACGGTTTTTTATAAAATTATACGGAACAAATAAACTGAAACTATGCTGGCCGGTACGGTAAGAAACGCCTGGCTCTACTGCAACTACATAACCCGGGCGGCGATATGCTACCTGCCCACCAAAAGCGTCATAGGCCGGTATCCCCTCCCACCTTGCAGCCAGGGATAAAGACAGGCTTTTATTTTTTAAAACCGAAGTCTGAAAACCTGCCCTGGCAAAATACTGATCTGGCGATGCGTAAATTTCATAGCCCTCAAGGCCTGCCTTAG
>JBDUCK010000235.1:0-5518 GCA_040003485.1 Ferruginibacter sp.
CTTTAGATCAATATCTCTTAACTCCATAAAGGTGGTTATAGCATAAGCACCTATGGCGCAAGCCCTAGCCTATGCCCGGCCTACTTGTGCCATTGCATACTAACTATAGCTTAACGAAACCAAGCCTTTCATCTCGCAAAATCCCGTGCACTACTATACTTCCAATCTTCCTCTCTTGTTAAAAAACCCGCCTGCACCGGGTTCTGATGTATGTAGTTTATTTTTTCATCAAACATCTGCTGGCTTTTTATTTCTAATGGTTTATTTATGCTGTTGCCAAACTGCCAATCCTTGTTATTAATATTTTTCGTTCCTGCTCTTTCCATCATCCATAACATCCATTCTTTTCTGCTCTCCTGCGAATTATTTTTGATTGCTGTTTTAAGTTCTGATGATTTATGTTTTTTCGTATCACGAACTATATCTTCCAGTTTATCTTTTCTGCTTCCAATAATCATATGTACATGACTTGCCATTATACACCAGCCATAAATCTCTAATCCTCTTTTTCCCTGTCTGTGTTTCCATAAATCATTAATTACCTGGTTATATTCTTCTCTTATAAAACGTCTATCCAGTGTACAGTGGCAAATGATATAAAATACAATTTTTCACAGGCCGGATTTTTTTTATCTTACGCATCTTTAATTTTTTTGCCAAAATAATAAATATTAACTACCGTTACTGCTTTATGAAAAAACACACCCTTTTCTTGGTATTGTTAACCATTTTTCAATCACTCTCTGCACAAACTACGGATGACGATAAAAACGTAGTAATCAGTAAATGCAGCAGGGAGTTCAGTTTTGTAAAAGGTAACGCTGCAGATCCTGTTCAGGTAAAAGAAGAAAGCAATCGCACCTACACCTGCAATAATTACCGCACAGATATTCCCATTGTAGAATTTTACAGTGATGTAACCACAGTAGATGATGTAGATATTTATACCAACGGCTCAAAGAAAAACGGCATCACTCCCGTGTATGAATACTACAATAGTGATGGCATCTTTTATTCCGATGCACACGTTTGTTATTTTAAATTGCCCCTGCTTAAAAAAGGAAGTAATTCCCAGGTAATCTTTAAAAAAACAATAAGGGATCCACGATATTTCAACACCATTTATTTTATGAATGTACAGCCAATCGAAGACCAGGAAATAATATTGAAAGTGCCTTCATGGATGCAGCTTGAAATAAAAGAATTCAATTTTAAAAATTACGATATTCAAAAAACTGTATCAACACAGGGCGATGCAACCATTTATACTTACAGGATGAAAAATATTCCTGCCCTGAGCCATGAAAGTGCTGCACCAGGCCCTGGCTACTATGTGCCGCATATTTTAATATTATCTAAATCTGCGCAGCCCAAAAGTGAAAAGATTAATTATTTCAACACCATTAAAGATCAATACGCATGGTACAGCAGCCTTATTAAGCAAGTTGACAACGACGAAAAAATAGTGAAAGAAAAAACAGAAGAAATTATTAAGGGAGTTACGGGCGATGAACAAAAAGTTAAGCTAATTTATCAATGGGTACAGGACAACATACGCTATATAGCTTTTGAAAATGGTATTGCCGGTTTCAAGCCTGAGAAAGCACAGGAAGTAATAAGAAAAAAATACGGCGACTGTAAGGGAATGGCCAACCTGCTTACAGAAATGCTGCTCTCCATACACCTGGATGCTAGAAGATGCTGGATTGGCACAAAGCATATCGCTTATGATTACAGCACCCCTTCCATGGCAGTAGATAACCACATGATTTGTGCATGGATGAAAAACGGGAAACCTGTTTATCTTGATGCTACTGAAAAATATATCGGCTTTGGCGAAATTGCTGAGCGGATACAGGGCCGCCAGACCTTAATAGAGAACGGTAATGATTTTTTATTGGAGAGAGTGCCGGTAGAAATGCCTGTTCAAAACAGGTCTGTGGAATTAAGGAAATTTTTAATGGACGGCAGCAACCTTAAAGGCCACGTAGTACAAACATGGAAGGGAGAAAATAAAGAATGGCTGCTGTCGACACTTAATGATATAAAGAATGAAAAGCAGGAAGATGCTTTAAAACAATACCTTTCTGAGGGAAAGCAAAACTTTGAAATAAGCAATTTAAAAATTGATAATCTTTCTAATTATAATGCTGACCTGAAAGTGGAGTACGATGTGTTATGGAAAGATGTGCTCACCGTTTTTGATAAAGAAACTTATTTGGATGCAGATAACAGGCGCAACCTCGACAACTTTGAAATTGATACCACCAAACGAAAGCTTCCATACTGGTTTAATTTTAAAAAAAACATGGTTTTTGAAACAGAAATACAAATACCGCCGGGCAAAACCATTACCAGCCTGCCGGAAAAATTATCAGTAAAGGAACCGGGTTATAGTTTTAATGCATCGTATAATAAGGACGGTGGAAAATTGATTTATAAAAATGAAATCATCCTTGGCCAGACAGAAATAAAACCGGAGAATTTTTCGCAATGGAATAAAGATATTAAACAGCTCAACAATTTTTACAACCAGCAAGTAGTGCTTACACAATCAAACTAAACCACAATGAAATTTTTTACTTTACCTGTCGTAATAATTCTTACGGCAGGGTTCGCTAACGTTACCGCCCAGTCGAAAGACTCGCAAAAGTACCGGAAGGAATCAGAAGAAATGCGCAAGACGGTGTGGGCATGGGATATGCCTCAATTTAAAGCTACCAACGTACCGGCCGAATACGCCAAAGCTTCGAAGGTAGTACTGGCGCAGCATACAGAGCTTACAGCAGACAGCAAATCGAAGATAGTATATACAGGCTTTGCCTTTGGTGCCAAAAAAGAGCTTTCCATTTCGGAAGTGGTACGGGAGATGGTGAAGCTAAATGATAAAACTGCGATAGACGATTACTCCGAGCTTAGCTTTACGCAATTTGAAAAAAGAAGCGCATTTTTCGGATCAAATAAAGTAACGGCATTTGTGGGGGTTAGAATTATAAAGCCTAACGGAAAAGTTACAGAAATCAACGCCGATGATATTGTGCTGACTAAAGATGAATCGAAAGAAAAAAAGGCAAAGTTGGCCATCCCTGATTTGGAACCCGGTGATATCATTGACTACTTTATTGCTACGGAAAAATTGCTGGAAAATGATTTCAGCACCAAAGTTTATAATGTAATATTATTTGATGAGGCGCCGATCCTCAGCCTTTCTTTTCACGGCCAGCTTGGTAAAAAATTTGCCGTGGACTACCGCAGTTATAATGGCGCTCCTGATCTTAAAGTAAGTAAGAACGATGATAAGGATATTATTATTGATGTAGTTAAAAAGAATATACCTCCTTTTGAAACCGCACTGTGGGTGGCTCCGGGCTTGCAATTACCTTTTATACGCATGAACATTTCTCTGGGTTTACGGGGGCCAGCAGGCAGAGATGCTAACAAACCGGGCGAGATTAATAAGCTCACCGTAAGTGATGAAGGCATTAATGAAAAAATATCCCACCTGGCTTCGGGTTACAATAATAATTACCGGCTGAAGGTAGCAAGGTGGCAGTTTAAAGAAATTGTGGATGATGCAGAAAAAAAAGCAAAGCAAATGAACTTGCGGTTTAAAGATATGAGCGATAAAGAAAGAGCCGCTTTATTATTTTATACATTCCGGTACAATAAGTTTTTAAATTTTGATATTAGCCTGCTTTCTAAAAAAATTGATATCGGTAATTACCGTTTTGATAATAATGCAATTAATTTGTATTGCATTTTAAAAGCTGCCGATATTGATGCATCTATGCTTTTAAGCGCCAGCAGAACCGGTGTAAGAATGAATGAAGCAATGGATGGTGACGATATAAATGTGGCTACCTTTTTAACCGGCACACCTGACTATTTGGATTTGGAATATGTATATGATGCTCCGTTTGTTGTTCCCGCCCAGGTTGAAGGACTTACTGACACAAAAAAGCTAACTTTTAGCGATAAATCCGCATCAGCAAAAAGCATTGAGACCGGCCCCAAAGTGCCCGTAAGTTCTTCCTATGCAAATGCCCATATTGAAAACCTCAAACTATCACTGTCTGCGGATAAAAATAACATCGCGGTAGAGCGTTCCACTACATTAAAAGGGCTTAATAAAGTAGATGCCCAAAGAGCGCTGATTTTGTATGAAGATTTTTATGAAGAAGAAAGAAAGGCCTTTAATGATGAAAAAACTTTAATTGAATCCCTGGAAGATGATAAAAAAAGCAAGAAGTATGTGGATGAAGTACAAAGTGCTTTTGCCGGAGCCCGCAAAAATCAAAAAGATGCTTTTCTTGAGGAAGCAAAAGGTTGGTTTGAGCAGGACATTACCGGTTTAAAAAATTGTAAAACAGATACGCTTGGCGTAAGGCATACGGCACCCAACTTTGTGTACAGCTCTTCTTTTACTATAGGCAACCTGGTAAAAAAAGCCGGCAACAATATGATAGTGGAAATAGGAAAAATTGAGGGACAGCCTTTGATAATAAAAAACGAACAGCGCAAGCGGGAAATAGATGCATACATGCCTTATGCAAGAAGCATTGAATATAATATTGAATTTGAAATTCCCGATGGTTACACGGTGGAAGGTTTACAGGCATTGAATAAAAACGTAACCAATGATGCAGGATTTTTTATAGTTGAGGCAAGCGCTACCAAAAATTTGGTTACGGTAAAAATAAAAAAACATTACCTCCATAATTTTGAGCCGTCGAAAAACTGGGATAAGCTCGTTGAATTTACAGATGCCGCAGGTGACTGGGCTAACAGCAAATTACTTTTGAAGAAAGGATAAGATATAGTATGCGGAATAATTATAGCGATGCTGCCGTTTAACCAAATATTATTCCGGCTGTCCTTCTTTTCCTTTTCCGGCACAGCGAAAGTGTAATGTATTTCTTTTGGTTAATTTTATTCAATTGATTACTCAAAAAAATTCCCCCTGGATAAAACATCATTCCAGGTAATGACACTCCTGGGAAGCGGATAACCATTATGGTTATTGGAAAAATAAAAACGCATTGATACAGGACGATACATTGATCAGTTGGAATTTTAGTGAATCAATATTATGGGGATTTTTCGTCCGCCGCTATGATAAATAATCTCGAGATGGCTGCAAAACAAATCCAGATTCATGGAAATTATTTGTATGTGATTGACCGTTTAAAGACGCTACAAGTCTTTCATTTTCCATCGCTGGAATCTGTTTGTCGTTTTACAGTTGATGCAGATATAACAACATTACAGTTGGCTAATGATGTAAACAGGATTATTTTGGGTGATGCTGCTGGAAGAATACATTTTTTGCAGCCAATAGGTTTTGAAATATGATTGGCTTGTGTTACCCCCTTAGAATCCGTAGTATCACAAAAATTAAAAAGCAGCGCCGTCGTAGCAGTTCTTACATTATGTAAGTTTTAAACGATTAGCCAACGCGCTTCTTTCATTCTTAAAGTTACTACGTCTAACCGATGACGTTATACCAATTCCTTATTCC
>JBDUCK010000236.1:0-5500 GCA_040003485.1 Ferruginibacter sp.
ACAATGGCACGCAGCATCGCCGGAATGTTAGCCCCCCTTGTACCAAAACTTGCCCGTGCCAATACTGGAAACGGGATACCATATTTAGCACCGGCCTGCCCGTTTAATAACATAGGCACCAACACAATCGCATTGCCAATAAATATGGTAAGCACCGCCTGCCACCAATTCATACCCTGGTTTATCATGGAACTTGCCATTGTGTAAGTTGGGATACACAAACTCATACTGATCCACAATGCTGCATAATTCCAGGTGCCCCAGGTACGCTTGTTTTGCGGCACAGGTGCCAGGTCTTCGTTAATTAATGTAGTATCAGTATAATTTACCACTCAATGATTTATTTTTATTTTTTAACCCCACCAGAAAGCAGCGGCAATAAGGCAATATAAGCCAATCAGGGCAAGCCCTTCCAGCCAGATGGACTCACCATCAAAAACAATAAACGCACTTACAATCACAGCCAATGCCAGCGAAACCAACAACAGCGGGCTTAATACAAAAGATAAAACAGCGCTACCTAAAACGAAAGAAAGCAACACCAGCACGGGGAACAAGCCCAAAGCAACCTGCAGGGAACTGTTTAAAATAACACTAACTGCATAATCTGATTTATTGCGAATGGCCAGCTGAATGCCTACCAGGTTTTCAATAGCATTGCCTGCAATGGCTACTATCACAAGGCCCGCAAATGTTTCATTAATGCCCAGTACATGCATGGCTGGTTGAAGTGCATCTACAAACCAGTCGGAAACGAATCCTGCGCCTACGCCCGAAGCAGCCAATATGAATAAAGTAAGAGGAAGTGGCCAGGATTTTTTTTGTTCTTCAGCGGCTCTTTCTGGTACAACTGACTTATCTGATTTAATAAAAAAATACAGGCTCGCAAAAAAGATGAGCAACAATACAATGGCCACAAAAATATTTAAGGTATTGATATGAGCCAACGCAGGCGTGTGCAGTTCTTTTGCAAGCGTTGGGATAGCCAGGGCTGCAAATGCCAGGATCATTAATGTAGCTATCATTTTTGGTGGCCCCGATGTAAACCTCTGTGTGCCGTTTTTTATACCACCAAAAAATATGGCAAGACCCAGTACCAATAATGAATTTCCTAAAATTGAACCTATCAATGCAGCCTGCACTACTTTGTCCAATCCTGCACGCAGGGCAAATATGCAGACAAAAAGCTCCGGTAGATTGCCTAAGGCAGATTGTAAAACGCCTGTTGCACCTGGCCCCACTTTATTTCCCAATTGTTCGGTTGCAGAGCCTACAATCATCGCCAATAATGCAAGTGCGGCCGCAATTGTAATAAAAGAGATCACAACATTAAAATGGAAATAATGCATGATGCCGGCAAGGGCGGTTACCAGCACGGCAGCAGCAATAATAACCTTCTCTTTTTTATCCATGTTAGTTTTTCAATCCTAAAATTTAAACAACGGCTTCGTCTGCAATTTTAATTGCTTCACTAATGATCGCTAACCCTTCATCGATCTGGGCTTTGGTTACACATAATGGTGGCGCAATAAAAATAAAATTCCAGCGCACAAAGGTGTACATCCCCAGGTCTTTTATTTTAGCAGCCACTTTATTCATTACCGCCATTTCATCTGGCTTTGCATTGAAGGGTGCCATAGGCTCTTTGGTATCTCTATTTTTGACCAATTCTATACAACCCAATAAACCGGTGTTTCTAAACTCGCCTATGGAAGGATGCTTTTGTTTTAATAATGCTACCTGCTCTTCCACATATTTACCCATGGCAACTGTATTCTCAATCAGGTTTTCATCTTCATAAATCTGTAATGTTTCTAATGCAGCAGCACAACATACAGGGTGAGCTGAATAAGTTAATCCCAAAGGCAGCATGGCATCATCATATTTACGTGCTATCTTATCAGAAATCATTAAACAGCCAAATGGCAGGTAACCACAGGTTAATCCTTTTGCCATAGCAATCATGTCAGGAATGATATCATGATTTTGAAAGCCAAACCATTTACCTGTGCGGCCAAAGCCACTCATCACCTCATCCATTATCATTAATATGCCATACTTATTTGTAATTTCTCTTACCTCTTTCAAATACCCTTTTGGATATTGTATGCAACCGGAGGTACCCGATTCCCCCTCCAGTAAAATGGCAGCAATATTTGCCGGGCCTTCATAAGCAATCATACGCTCGAGGCTCGCAACCGATTCTTTTAATAGGTTTTCTTCACCATACTCCCACCGGTATAAATAAGGTAAATCGAAATGTACAAAATTGGGTGCCTGTTGGGCATCCACAGCCAATTTGCGGGGATCACCGCCGGCAGAAATAGTACCTATAGAAGCACCATGGTAAGATTGATACCGGCTTAATATTTTGTGCCTGCCGGTAAAATGGCGGGCAAGTTTTATGGCATTGTCAATAGAAGTGGCGCCGCACAAAGTAAAGAAGGCTTTGTTCAAATCGCCGGGGCATATTTCCGCTAATTTTTTTCCAAGATCGCCACGGGCTTTGGTAACACAACTGGGCGTAACATAGGATACCTCCTGCATTTGCTTTACTACTGCATCGGTTATACGCTGATTGCCATGGCCGATATTTACATTCATGAGACCGGATGAAAAATCGATATATTTTTTATCATCATAATCCCAGAGGTAAACTCCTTTTGCATGTTTTACGGCAATAGGGTCAATACCCTTTTGTTTGCTCCAGGAAAATAAAGTGTAGTTAAGATTGTCCTGGATAATAGAAGCCCCCATACCCCCTGAAGGCGAGCTTTGGGGGGTCTCTGCTACTTTTTTATTTTCTAAAATATCGGCGTTGCTCATTTTTTATTTTTATAAAGTTGAGAAATATTTATAATGTGCATTTTAAAATTGCTGCATAATGCTTTTCAGTACAAGTGAGTGACACAACAATGCTAAATTGAAAAATAAAAGCTGGTAACAAAAAAAACATTTCTAATTCTAAATACCTTTAAACAAGTTGCAAACTAACTTTCTAAGTTCTCCTTCATGGGACAGGGGCTCTAACTCATCCAATTCACGCCTGCTTCTGCATTCCATTTAGTAGTTGATTTTTTTAACTTGGTCCAGAATTCGATAGAACTTTTTCCGGTGATATCACCCACGCCAAATTTACTTTCGTTCCACCCGCCAAAGCTAAAAGGCTCACGGGGCACAGGTACACCAACGTTTACACCAATCATACCGGCACTTGCATGGTCTATAATATACCGGGCCATGGCACCATTTTGTGTAAACACACTTGCGGCATTTCCATAAGGATTTGCATTTTCTATAGCGAGGGCTTCATCAACCGTGTTGGTACGCATGATGGAAATGACAGGGCCAAATATCTCCTCGGTGGCAACACTCATTTGCGGCGTAACATGGTCTATTACTGTGGGGCCAACGTAAGTGCCGTTTTCTTTACCATTTACTTTTGTATGTCGCCCATCTACTAAAATTTTTGCGCCTTGCTGCTCAGCTTCAGTAATATATTTTTCTATTCTCTCCTGTGAGGCTTTATTGATCACCGGACCCAGGTTTTCGCCTGGAATAATTTTTCTTGCTTCATCACATATTTTATCTATAATGGCATCTACATTTCCCACGCCTATCATGGCACTTGCTGCCATGCAACGCTGGCCTGCACAGCCACTCATGCTTGCCGCAACATTCTGTGCTGTCATGCCTGGTATAGCATCAGGCAATACCATTAAATGATTTTTTGCACCACCCAATGCAAGGCATCTTTTAAAATTTGACGTGGCTCTTTGATAAACAATTTTAGCCACTTTGGTAGAGCCGACAAATGATACTGCTTCAATACCAGGATGATCGCAGATAGCATTTACAATTTCTGTATCGCCATGTACAATGCTAAAAATACCATCTGGTAAGCCGGCTTCTTTTAAAAGTGCGGCTAACCTTCCTACACTTAGAGGTACTTTTTCTGACGGCTTCATTATCATACAATTACCCAGCGCTATTGCGTTTGGCATCGTCCACATGGGCACCATACTCGGGAAATTAAAAGGAGCAATAGAAGCTACAACGCCAAGTGCAACATGCTCTGTGCGGCATTCTACCCCACGGCTTACTTCCAATACTTCGCCGGTTACCAACTGCGGTAAAGAAGTTGCAAACTCAGTAAGCTCAATACATTTTTCAATTTCGGCAACTGATTCACTGTAGGTTTTTCCATTTTCTTCACTGCACAATTCTGCCAGTTCTTTTAAATTTTTTTCCAATAAAGTTTTATATCTGAAAAAAACCTGCACCCTTTCTTTAATGGGTGTTTTACTCCAGGCCGGGAAAGCTTTTTTTGCAGCTACTACCGCCTCATCCAGGTCTTTTACTGAAGATAAAGGAACGGTAGATAAATGATTTCCATCCAGTGGAGAAACTACATCCATGGATTTATTATTAGATGCATTTACAAAGTTGCCACCTATATAATTTTGAATTGGGGTATATTTCATAATAATTGATTACTGTCTTTTTTGTAATATTTTCTCTGAAAACTAAAAATAATTCATTTTTTAGTAAGAAATAAAATTTATTTTTATTTTATCAATTCATTTTTAACTAACCAAAGTATGCAGCAAACCCAAACCAATGCCCTGGATGGACTTGATTTTGAAATATTATCCTGCCTACAAAAAGACGGGCGGATGTCGTTCACGGTAATTGCCGAAAAGTTAAAGGTTTCTATTGGCACGATTCGCACCCGATTTAATAAACTCATTGAGGAAGGTACTGTGAATATAATTGGCCGGGTAGACCCGGATAAAGTGGGCTTCCGGTGTTATGCACATATCGCAGTATTTGTCAGACCTGCAACGCTTAAAGAAAAAGTTGCCCAAAAAATTTCCAAATTACCAGAAGTAAGTTTTCTGGCCATGACCTCCGGTGATTATGATCTCGAAGTAGATGTAATGTGCAGGGACAATAATCACCTGGTAAATTTTGTTGATAGCATAAGTGAATATAATGGTGTGCACCAGACCAAGACCACAATCTATTTTAAAGTATATAAATATGCACAGCCCGACCTTAAACTGCTTAAATAAAAAAAGCCCTCTTTCGAAGGCATTTTTATTTAAGTTTACACGGCTTTTCGATAGGCATGTTATATCTTTAAATTCATCAGGAATTGCTTATGCAAATATTTGATTTTTAACTATGCCTTCTTGTAGTTGCAGTTACCAAATTTTATAGAAGAATTTCTATATAATTTTTTTCGAATTTAAAATATGCGCAAATTAAAAAGGTCAGGAAATTCTGATCCTTTAATTCTAACCGCCGTGGTTCATCGTAAGCATTGATGCGTCCATCACTAAAATTGCCTGCTAAAATAATATTTTTCAAAAATTGACTGGGTTTCCAAAATGCGGCAGGCGTCTGTGCAACTTCCATTGTACATTTAATGTCGAGAAGGACACAAAACAAAAAAGCCTTCCAATTTTTAGGTGAAAGGCTTTACAGGGCTTTGTCG
>JBDUCK010000237.1:0-5455 GCA_040003485.1 Ferruginibacter sp.
AGTTTTTTTTCAAATGCCTCCAGCCGTTTTTCACTCCATTCATGCATAGGAAGGTTATCACTGATCTGTAAAAGTTTTATGCCAAATTCATTTGCCTTATCAACCAGGTCGTATTCATTCATTGCAGGCGGGGTTCCATTATTTTCGCGACCTACACACCATCCATATGTATAAGAACCGATTCCTAATTGCATTATTAAAGTGTTTTTCTTTTTATCAGTTTTGACGGGTTAGCAATTTTTTCCAACCGCTTTCCAGTAATTAGTTTACCGGCAGTTTTTCCCATCAATTCAAAATCAGTAGTAATAACCGTCACGCCACGAAGTAATATTTCTTTCAAAGGCGTATCATCATAACTGATTAATCCAATATCCCTGCCTGGCTTCCATTTCATGATTTCACAATGCTTTATAAAACGGACCATATCGTTATCAGTAAATACCAGGTAGGCCTCGCCAATTTTTAGATTTTTCACATCAAGATTATCCATAACGGTTCCCATAATTTTCTCCTTTTCTAAAAAATTTTTAAACCCTTTTATAATATCAGCGGGTACGTATTGAAAATGTTCCTTCCCAACTACGAGATTGAGTTTTTTATATTTTGATATCAGGCTTAAACCGTCCTGCAAGCAATTAAAGATATCATTTCCAAAATCCTGGTACACTGCTGCATAATCACCTTTAAGTTTTGGTACATCTTTATCAAGCAGTAATAATTTATTATATGGTATTATGCCAAGCACTTCAGAAACATCAGCATCAAAGTGCGACATGATAACATAAAAATTAAAATCTCCAAGATTATTTTTTATTAATTCTTCAAACTGGCTGATATTATAATGATGGAAATAAATACTAAAATGAGTATCGCCGGGAAGGTTAGATTTTAAAGCAGTATATAACACTTCTTTATATGCATTAAATGTGTCAAAGAGCACGAAAACATTTAGCGTGACTTTGGCTTTCGTTTTGGCCACATAAAAACCTTTACCATGCATTGAAGTAATAATACCTTTCTCTCTTAAGTCTGCATACGCTTTAGTAATGGTCTCTTTGGCAATACTATTCACCGCTGCCATTTCATTAATAGAGGGAAGTTGATGCCCCTTTTTTAAAGTCCCTTTTTCAATACCGTCCACAATTGAGTGCACAATTTGCCTATACTTCGGAAGACTTGATTTACCATTAACGGGTGTAAGTTTGTTCTTCAAATTTTAAATGAATTTTTGGGTAAGCGACCATAATAAAATTCAAATTAAAAATACGATAACCTGATTTCATTTTTTCGCTTCACTTCATAAATATCAACTGATAAATCATTATTCCTTGAACAAATAAAAAAAGGTTTCCATTTAGTTTTATTTCCTTTGCCTCTCAACAATTGAAAGATGCTGATAAAAAAAATAGCTTCTTTTTTGAACAACTTATTATCTTAGCAATTGATACAGTAGAGTACAGTATAGATAGCGAAGCTAAATTTTTTTTGAAACTTTGTAAACTTTTTTGTGAATACTAACGGGAAATTACGTGTTGCCATATTGGGCTGCGGTTTCTGGGCAAGGTACCAGTTGCCTGCCTGGCTGGAACTGGAAGGCGTAGAAGTAATCGCCTTATACAACCGTACTATTTATAGAGCCGAAGAACTTGCCCGTCAATATAATATACCAAATTGTTATGACGATGCGGAAGACCTGTTTAAGAATGAACAGGTTGATTTTGTAGATATAATTACTGATGTTGATACGCATGAACATTTTACATTAAAAGCCGCCAAATATGGTATCCCGGTTATTTGCCAAAAACCTATGGCACCATCATTATTATCAGCAGGCAAAATGTTGGATGCCTGTAACGAATCCAAGACTCCTTTTTTTATACATGAAGGTTTCCGATGGCAGGCACCCATTCGCAGGTTAAAAGAAATAATCGACAGTGGAGTAATAGGCCAACCGTTTAAAGCAAGAGTTAGCTTCTGTTCAGCCTTTCCGGTCTTTGACAACCAGCCCTTCCTTGCCAATCTTGAGAAATTTATTATTACCGACATTGGGTCTCACATACTCGACGTTTGCCGTTTTTTATTTGGTGAAGCAGAAACCCTTTATTGCCTTACACGAACAGTTAATAAAAAAATTAAAGGCGAGGATGTAGCCAACATTTTTATAAAAATGAAGAGCGGTTTGCATTGTATCGCAGAACTGAGTTATGCTTCTATTCTTGAGAAAGAAATATTTCCCCAAACATTAATACTGGTAGAAGGAAGCGAGGGCTCCGTGCAGTTAACCCATGATTTTTTATTGAAAATTACTACGAAGCAAGGCACTAAATGCAGTGTAATAAAACCAAATTTATATCAATGGGCTGATCCTGCTTACTTAGTAGTGCACAGCAGTATTGTAGATTGTAACAGAAATATTTTGGAGGCACTGCAAGGGAGTGGTACGGCAGAAACAACCGGCCAGGATAATTTTGAAACAGTAAAATTAGTTTGGGCTGCTTACAAATCAGCAGAAGAGAATAAAGTGATTAATATGAGGGAATTTGGATTAAAAGATTCCTCATAAGCGGCGAAGGCTGATCACCGGATATAAAATATTGAAACGATTACTATGCTGTTACAACTTCAACATATTAATAAAACCTATCCTGGAGTTAATGCGCTCAATGATGTTTCATTGACAATTGCCGGAGGAGAAGTACATGCGTTATGCGGTGAAAATGGGGCTGGTAAAAGTACCTTAATGAATATTCTGAGTGGCAATCAGCAGCCAACATCCGGTGAAATATTGCTTAATAATAAATCGGTAAAAATTACAAATCCTTTACAAGCTACGGCATTGGGAATTGCCATTGTGCACCAGGAGAAAAGCCTAAGTGAAAGTTTAAGTATCGCTGAAAATATTTATGCCGGCAGGCAGCCTGTAAACAAATGGGGGTTAATTAATTATTCACTTCTTTACCAAAAAACAACGGGGTTGTTAGAAAGATTGGGGCTAAAGTATCTTTCACCAGGAACGATTTTAAAACAAATATCTCCCGCGGAACAGCAAATGGTAGAGGTGGCAAAAGCATTATCCCTAAACCCCCGCATATTAATATTAGATGAACCCACGGCTGCCATTACAGAAAAGGAAACCGAAATTCTTTTCCACATCATAAGTCAATTGAAAAAAGATAATGTTGCGATAGTATATATTTCTCACCGCATGCGGGAAATTTTTAGCATATCAGATAAAGTTTCTGTGTTGAAAGACGGGAACCACCAGGGCACAAGACTTACAGCCGAAACAAATACAAATGACTTAATAAAAATGATGGTAGGCAGGGAAATTCCACAATTGCCCGTAAGTAAAAGCAGGCAGGCAACAACAGCATTAAAAGTGCAATCCCTTTGTGGCAATGGCTTTCACGGTGTTTCATTTTCCCTTCACAAAGGAGAGGTAGTGGGCCTTTCAGGGTTAGTAGGTGCCGGCCGTTCAGAAATCGCAAAGGCAATTTTCGGGGTAGCTCCGGTATATAGGGGGGATATATTTATTCATGATAAAAAGGTAAACATCCAAAGCACAGGCAAAGCAATTAAGCTTGGTATTGGCTATATAGCAGAAGAAAGAAAAACTGAGGGAACATTTCCTGATATGAATGTAGGTGATAACATTGTAGCAGCCAATATGAATGCCGCAAAAACTAAAAATCTATTCAGCAATGAGATGGTCTATTCGATTGCAGAAAAATTTATAAAAAAATTAAATATCGCGACGCCGGATGTAAAGCGGCAGGTTCGGTTTTTAAGCGGAGGCAGCCAGCAAAAAGTAGTGATCGCAAAATGGCTTCTGGCCGATACAGAGATACTAATTGCCGATGAGCCCACACAAGGTGTAGATGTAGGTTCCAGGTTTGAAATTTACCAACTGTTGAAAAAGGAAGCTGCAAAGGGGAAAGCAATATTGCTCATATCATCTGAACTACCGGAACTGCTTCTGCTTAGTGACACCATTCATGTAATTAGAAATGGCAAGCTGGTCGAAACTTTTAATAGAGAGAATGCGACAGAAGAAAAAATTATGCAGGCCGCCGCCGCAGAATAATAATAATGAAAAAAAATTACCATACCGTATTGACCCAGCGCTTACAAGACAGAACATTTACATTATCACTTACTATCACCGGTATCGTAATCCTTTTTTCTATTATCTATCCAACACTGTTTCCAACCTTTGATAATCTCCGGCAGGTGCTCCTTAATTTATCTGTTGAAACCATTGTTGCCGTTGGAATGATGTTGCTAATGATCAGTGGCTCCTTCGATTTATCTGTAGGTTCGGTAGTGGCATTTTCCGGTGGCCTTTGCGCCTGGTTAATGTATTTTCACCACGTGAATGTTTGCGCAGCAGTGCTTATTGCATTGTTAGCTTGCCTGTTCATCGGCCTTATCAACGGATGTTTTGTAGCCTATATTGGTATCAATCCATTGATACAAACATTGGCTATGATGGGCATTGTTCGTGGCCTGGCTTTAATGGTGAGTGGTGCCGGAATACAAGCATTGCCCTATTGGTTTAATGCGATTGGACAGAGCAGGTTATTCGGGATACAAATGCCGGTTTGGTATATGATCATTACAGTTATCTTATTTACATTTCTTTTTACTAAAACAGTTTTTTTTAGGAGATATTATTATATAGGCAGTAATGAAAAAGCTGCTATGCTTAGTGGTATAGCTGTAAAGAAAATGAAACTATATGGTTTTATGATTGCTTCTTTACTGGCAGGTGTTGCAGGAATACTCCTGTCATCAAGATTAGGCGCCGCCATGAGCACAAGTGGCGAAGGTTTGGAACTTCGTGTGATCACCGCCGTTATATTGGGGGGTGCGAGTTTAAACGGTGGTACCGGTAAAATCACCGGCGCGCTACTGGGTGCAGTTTTTATGGGGTTGGTAAGCAATATCATGACCATTGCAAGAATCAGCGGTTACTGGCAGCAAATTATTTTGGGAATCATTTTAATTGCTGCTATATGTGTTGATCTGTTATTGAAAAAGGATCGCATTGCGAAATTAAAAGTTGAATGATACAAATTTTACAATCACCCATTGTTATTCATCGCTAAACTTTATATCAACATTTAGAATAAGTAAGCAACCGGGAACAAAGAGGAATTTCAAAGGAATAAACTTGTTGTTGACTATTGTATAAACTTCAAAACCGGATACTGGTTGGCTCAAAAATATTATGAAAAAAGAAATAATTTATTTATCCGTTGTCCTGTTATTTTTTTCGTGTCAGCTACCACCCCGCCAGCATGATGTGGCTGTAAGTAAATCATTGCATATTCTTGGAGATAAAGTTAATCCCAATGAAGAATATGTGATGATCACCACTGCAGTAAACATGCCCATGTATGTTAGCCACGACCAGGACGCCTTTTTACGGTGGGGTAAAAAAATGGGTGTGAAA
>JBDUCK010000238.1:0-5447 GCA_040003485.1 Ferruginibacter sp.
ATTATTGCTGCACTGGCAGCTAATACTATTTATATTTCTTGCTGCGTCTGCATACATCCAGGTATTTTACAATTTATTCTTTTTCTGCAGGCTGGCGTTTTACAAAGCGAAACCAAAAACTACCTCACAAACACACCCTGTAAGCGTAATAATATGTGCCCGAGATGAGGCTGCTAACCTGTCCCAAAACCTGCCGGGGGCTTTAGTGCAGGATTACAAAACAACTCATGAAGTGATTGTGGTAAATGATAACTCTTATGATGAAAGCAAATACATTTTAGAAGAATTTAAAAGATCTTTTAAACAACTTCATATTGTAGAACTTACACAGGAAGCAAAAATGATCCCGGGAAAAAAGTTCCCGCTAAGCATTGGTATAAAATCGGCAAAGCACGAAATTGTATTACTCACAGATGCTGATTGTGTGCCAGCGAGTGAACACTGGATAGACAGTATGCAAAACACTTATAATGATGAAACAGAAATTGTGCTGGGTTATGGCGCTTACCACAAAAAGAAAGGACTGCTGAATAAATTAATACGATGGGAAACTTTTCATTCCGCAATGCAATATTTAAGTTACTCACTGGCAGGCCAGACTTATATGGGCGTGGGCAGAAATCTATCTTATAAAAAAATAGTTTTTTTTAGAAACAAAGGTTTTTCTGCCCACAACAATATACCCGGTGGCGATGATGACCTGTTTATAAATAATGCTGCCACAAAAAAAAATACCAAAATAAATATTGATAAAGAAAGTTTCACTTTAAGCAGGCCCGCAACAACCTGGCAGCAATGGGTAACACAAAAAAAAAGGCATTATACCACGTCTAAATTCTATAAGCCGATGCATAAATTTTTGCTGGCGCTTTATGCCTTTTCTCAATTTATATTTTATCCTTTACTGATTGCCGCCTGCCTTTTTTATAACTGGCAGTACGCCATAATAGTTTATGCAGTCAAGATTTTGATACAAACTATCGTGTATGCTAAAACAATGAAGAAGTTAGATGAGAAAGATCTGCTACCCTACTTACTTTTTTTTGATATCTGGATGTTTTTTTATTACATCATCTTTGCTCCGGCATTGGCAAAAAAGCCAAAGCAAACATGGAAATAGTCATTTTGTTAAATGGAAATTTTACAAAAATATTTTTCTGATTTTACGCCTGCACAGCAAAAACAGTTTGCAGCTTTAAAAGATCTTTATGCCGAATGGAACGAAAAAATAAATGTGATCAGCCGAAAAGATGTCGATAATTTTTATACGCATCATGTACTGCATTCGCTGGCAATTGCTGCAAAATTTCAATTTAAAAAAGATATGCAGGTGATGGACCTGGGCACCGGTGGCGGCTTTCCCGGGCTGCCGCTGGCAATTTTTTTCCCGGATACCCATTTTCATTTGGTGGATAGTATTAATAAAAAAATAAACGTCGTAAATAAGATAGCTAAAATTATAGAGCTTACTAATCTTACCACACAGCACAGCCGGGCAGAAGATATAAAAAACAAGCAGTTTGATATAGTTGTGTCCCGTGCAGTAGCGCCCCTTAAAGATTTATGGCGCTGGAGTAAGCCCCTGATTAAAAAAAATAAATCAGCGGCGGGTACAGATAATCCAAACGGCCTAATTTGCTTGAAAGGTGGTGACCTGGCCAATGAAATTTATGAAAGCGGTTGTAAACCATTTGTTTGGGAAATAGATAAAATTTTCCCGGAAGAATATTTTAAAGAAAAGTTCGTTTTGTACCAGCCAATAAAATAGCCACCTACCACAATAGGGTATTGTTCGGTTACGTATTTTAAACGTTTTTTGCATATTATGAATATACCTGTAGCAATTGTAGAAGATAATAATGATATCCGCCTGGCCCTGGAACATATAATAGAATTGGCCGAGGGATATGAGCTTGCCTGCTCGTGCAACAGCGGTGAGGATGCGCTGATAAAGCTTCCGATCTTTTTACCCGAGATTGTTTTAATGGACATTCATTTAGGAGGCCTCAACGGGATTGAAGTTATACGGGAATTAAAACCTGTGCACCCGGAAATGCTTTTTATGATGTGTACTATTTATGAAGAAGATGAAAAGATATTTGAGGCGCTAAAGGCTGGGGCAAGTGGATATATTATAAAAAAAATGGCGCCTGTAAAATTACTGGATGCCATAAAAGAATTACACCAGGGCGGCGCACCCATGAGCAGCCAGATAGCAAGAAAGGTAGTTTCTGCCTTTCAAAATAAACGTACTGCTGTTACCGGAAATTCATTATCGCTTTTATCAAAAAGAGAATTAGAAATTTTAGAAATGCTTTCTACAGGTTTGGTTTATAAAGAAATATCAGAAAAGTTATTTATAAGTTCAGAGACTGTGCGCAAGCATGTGTATAGTGTTTACGACAAACTGCATGTAAGTAACCGGGTAGAAGCGATAAATAAATTTTTCGGCAGGTGAAAAAAATCAGGCTAAATACAAACAAGTCTATAAAAAAATCCCGGTTTTATGCCGGGATTTTTTTTCGGTTTACCAGTTCAATTCTAAGAGATTATTTTTACGTTCCGTATCCGCCATTCTTTTTGTAGGATCAATTTCTACTTTTTTTAAATTACTTAATTTCGCCTTTATTTCCAGCACATACAAAGGATGTGTCCATCTCCATTCATCGTGAACTATAAATTTTTGCGCAATATTTTCATCTGGCTTTGCGCCAAACATCAGATTGAGCGGCACGTAATGTATTTCGGTACTGCCATCTTTAAAAGTAAGTTGCAGATCTACCGGCATCGGCATTTGCCCGATTCTTCTTAATCTTATTTTAGAAATGCCATTTTCTTCCCATAAGCTGTCAATACTGTAATTGATAGTTTTGGTAGTGCTTACCCAATACTCTTTGTACCAGTCTAACTGCAATCCACTTACATCCTGTGCCACTTTTATAAAATCGCTGGCATTGGGATGCTTAAATCTCCAGCGGTTGTAATATTCCAACAAAATTTTGTCTCTTACCGCAGCACCAACAATATAACCGAGCTGCTCCATAAAAACTTCGCCTTTAGAATAAGAAGCAATGCCGTAAGCAAAATTGGTATTGTAGTGATCACTGTGTGTTGTAAGCGCTTCTTCCAGGCCACTTTTTATTACCCGAAAATAACTGTCGTAAGCGCCTGCGTGATCTTCAGGCAATGCTGCTATCAACTCTTTTAAATCATTATTATCTGGCTTGTCTTTTAATGCGTCCCGGTAAGGTTCTATGGAAGAACGCTTATTATAAAATTTAGATACGAGATCTTCCGCATAGCTGGTAAAACCTTCGTCCATCCAGGGATACAGGCTTTCGTTGGTACCCAGCATCATCTGGTACCAGCTATGCATCCACTCATGAAAAACGGTACCTAATGAAGGGCCACTAATGAGCGTTGCCATGGGATATTCCATTCCCCCATCACCCCCATGTATAAACGAATACTGTGGGTAGGGATATTTTCCAAAATGAGCCTCTATAAAAGGTAATGCAGTTACCGCTGCATTGGCTACTTTTTCCCAGGCACTATCATTTTTTGCGTCGTTGGGTTTATAATGATAAATAACATTAAGTACCGGCCCGCTACCAGGCATTTTTCTCACCAGGTGCTTATATTCGGGATCTGCCGCCCATACAAAATCATGTATGTTGCTGCCGGCAAAATGCCAACTGCGTTTAGGCGAAGCAGTAAGTTTAAGTTCAGTGCCGGGCTTATCGTATCCCCAGCCAATATCAGCAGCATTTATCAATACCCCTGTACCAGCCAGTTTGTATGTTTTATCTATATTGATATTTACATCGTAATCGCCCCACACCCCATAAAATTCTCTTGCTACATACGGCGTAGGGTGCCAGCCTTCATAATCGTATTCACACATTTTAGGATACCATTGGCTCATGCTGTATCGTACGCCGGTTTGTGGATTGTCCCGGCCGCTACGGCGCACCTGCAGCGGCACCTGCGCTTCAAACTCCATTTCAAAAACAACTTTGGTTTTTGGCAAAATAGGTTTTGTAAGATTTACTTCTAAAATAGTTTCATGATATTTAAATGGCTGTGGAACGCCGTCCATTTTTAATGAAATAATTTTTTGATACCCGATCTCTTCAGGCTTAAGATTCAGTATCCTGTCCTTTACTCTTGAATCCCAATCCGGCCGGCCATTAATTAAAGTTTTGCCCAACTCACGGCTACGGGCATCCATACTGCTGTTTGGCTGAAATGCATTCCAGTATAAATGATAAAATACTCTCTCTAATTTATCAGGAGAATTATTACTGTACACCAGCCTTTGTGTTCCTTTAAAGCGGTTATTAGTGACATTTACATCTATATTCATCTGGTATTTTACAGCCTGCTGCCAGCGGTTTTCTGGTTGTGCCATAACGGTATTCAGCAAACCTAAATGGCAAATAAAAATGAGGAAAAATGGTGTTTGCTTCATGTAGTTTATTTATTAGTGGTAAATTTCGGCAAAATTATTTTATGGAAAACAGAAAACTAATAAATGGCTATCCTTTTATTAATTATGATAAAGAAACTTACCCCCGCAAAGAAATGATTTTGCGATCTGATGATTTTTTAAACTGGATGAATAAAAGAAGAACCTGCCGGGATTTTTCTGATCAGCCGGTTCCTATTGCTGTTATAGAAAATATTTTGTTGTCTGCTTCTACAGCGCCAAGTGGTGCCCATAAACAACCCTGGACATTTTGTGTAGTAAGTGATCCGGTTATAAAAAAACAAATAAGGGAAGCGGCCGAGAGAGAAGAACAGAAAAGTTATAGTGAAAGAATGAGTGATGAATGGCTGAAGGATTTAGCCCCGATAGGAACTGATTGGGAAAAGCCTTTTTTAGAGACGGCTCCGTATTTAATTATTGTTTTTAAACGCAGTTACGAATTAGAACCTGGGGGACATAAACACCAGAATTATTATGTAACAGAAAGTGTAGGAATTGCCTGTGGCTTTTTGCTGGCCGCTATTCACCATGCAGGGCTGATAGCACTTACACATACACCCAGCCCAATGAATTTTTTATCTAAGGTTTTAAACCGCCCGGAAAATGAAAAACCCTTTTTACTTATACCGGTAGGATATGCTGCAGAAGAAAGCTGGGTACCTGATCTGAAAAGAAAAGAGCTAAAAGAAGTGGCGGTTTTTTATTAGCCATTTGCCCCTGCAACCACAATTACAATTTCTCCCTTTACCGTTTTTGTATTAAAATGATCGTACACTTCCTGTATGGTTCCTCTTTTATTTTCTTCAAACTTTTTCGTTAGTTCTCGACTCACACAGCATTGCCTTTCTGTACCAAAGTAGTCAATAAAATCTTTTAACGTTTTTATCAGCCGCATAGGGCTTTCGTAAAAAACCATGGTTCGTTCTTCCACTGCCATCTTTTTTAAAAAAGTCTGGCG
>JBDUCK010000239.1:0-5445 GCA_040003485.1 Ferruginibacter sp.
AAGAGAAAAGTAACGATTACTAAAAAGAAAAAATTTGTTTTTGTTCCCATTCTGATATTTTTTACAAATTTCATTTTTCGGACACTGTAAATCAACTTAAATATTGTAAGGTGAGGTTATTTTGTTGTGAAGTGATGAGTTTTATCAAAGAGATTTTTTAAACATGTGGCAAAGTTTCTGCTGACCCGAAGTTGTACATTATTTTTCATCTTTAAGTCGTAATCACCATTAAGTCTTGTCGTGTAAGAAGTAACCTTTTTAATATTTACGATGGTAGATTTATGGACTCTTACAAACTGGTCAGGATCTAATTTAGCTGAAATAGATTTCAAGGTTTCGTTCTGCAGGTATTTTTTGTTTTCAAGATGAAGACTGATGTAAGGCGGCGTTGCTGAAAAATAAAGGATTTCTGAAGCAATGATGCTGTGCTTTTTATTTCCGTCAGATACTATGATATTGCTGACAAATTGGTTTACGGGAGTATCGTTTTGTAATTGAGAAGCAGGTTCAGCCAATTTTCCTTTTTTTAAAAAACCCTGAAAAGTTAAAACAGGGATTGAGTAAAATAACATCAATAAGTATAAATGTTCTGATATGGTGTATCTGAATGTTTGTTTAAAGGAATAAGTATGATAATAAAATATCTTAGAAAGCATCCAAACTAAGAGCGGGAATGCAAACAGATGAATAAAGATGGGCAGAATTATTATAGCTACCTGAAAGTATAACCGCTTTCTGTTGTTTTGCTTAACAGCAAAATATTGTGTAAATAATAATGGCGCAAAGAGCCACCAAAACGAACTGAACATAAATGATTCGGAAAAATAGAACGGCGAATTTTTCAAGTCCGCCCGTAAAAGGTCTTGTATCAACGTCATTGCAACAAAAGTCAATACAAGCAGTATCAAAACAACAGCAACCTTTCTGTTTGCTATAATTAATTTCGTTGTCAGCGTTCTGTTCATATTGTTTGTGTATGTGCGAAAGGGTTGCATATAACAGTTGTATTTAACCTAATATGCGCCACTTACTTTTCAAAAAAAAAATTAAAATTTATTCTCTTAACCCTTTGATAAGAAAAAATCTTAATGAAATCATTGATGATATTGGGAGCGATAAAAATCAGTTGCCTTTAAATTTATTCATCATCTTTAATTCGCTGTTGGTATAGAGACCGGGCAGCGGCAAAGATTGGAGCGAACACTGATGGCAGAAAATTGCCTCGGTTTACTTATTATTCATGCAGGCTAATTCCATCAGATTTAAGAAATATGGATAATTTCATCCAGTTATCATGTAAGAAAATTTTACTAGATCATGTAAAATTCCCATTGAATACGATCCACATCTTTAAAAGCCACATACAATTTTTGTAGTGTTGGATCTAATTTTACACCTGTGTTTTCAATGCCGGCGTCGCTCAATCCTTTAGTCACCCTGTTAAGTTCTTCTTCTGTTTCACATGCAATTGCCAAATGATCTGTTCCGATAGTAAATGGATTAAATTGTACGTTATCATCTGCCTTTTTAAAAACGATAAATACTCCACCAACGGGGAAGGCGAATAAGTCGGGAGTTTCAATAGCAATGGGAAAACCAATCGTATCCCTGTAAAATTTTTTTGAAATATCCAGGTCTGCACAACGCAAATTGATATGATGAATACCTGGAGTTTTTGGGTTAATTGCCATGATTTTTATTTTTTAAATTATTAAAATGAATTGACGAGCTGTTGATTTAAAGGTAAACTAATAATAATTCACTTTATTGATAACTCTAAATCACAGATTAAAAAAATTTATAGATTTCTTTTCCGCTGTTGGGCAGTGAGACAAGGGAGCGGCGAAAAAGTATTGTTTATTTATTATTTTGTAAGAAAAAGTTTACTGTCGTTTCCCTGCGGAGATGTAAAGATTAAAGAATTATTTGTAAGTGTTCTGATAGTGTCAGCGGTGGAGCGATACTGAATTAGTAAATCACCGTTTAAAGAAACAATTTCGTAAGAGGCAGTATCATACCTTGACATCCAATATATATATCTTTTTTTGTCCTGGTTCTGGCGCAGGTCTTCCGATCGGCGCCTACTTGTTATTTTTTTGAATAAAATATGACTTCTACTCCAGATCGTTTTACTTCAATTCAAAAAAAGTAATATTGGATTTAGTTTTTTGCATTAAGAAAGGGTAGATTTTAAATGCGTAATTGAGCAATGACCATGCAAAGATTTTTGAGACCTGCGCCGGTGAAATGTTTCGTACCACCCGGTCAAAGACCGGTTTACATAATCTATCACATATGATTCATCTGGAGCGCAAGTAAGGTTGATTTATATTCTACCTGTTTCAAGACGTTACACCAGCTTTATCCTGCATTAATTATCGTAATTTAGTAAAGTGGTAAAACAAAAAATACCCATGGCAGCTGATGATACCTATGGCTTAGTGATATGCGGTGGTAAAAGTTCCCGGATGGGAACAGATAAAAGCCAGGTCAGTTACCATCAAAAGGAACAGCGCTATCATGTTTACGAAATGCTTCAACCTCTTGTCGAAAAAGTTTTTCTTTGTTGCAACAATATGCAGGCAACCAGTATACAAGCTCCTTACCTTCACCTAATAGATCATGAATGCTGTAACAACATCGGTCCTATGGGTGCATTATTAAGTGCTTACAAAGCCTTTCCCGGGAAAAACTTTGTGGTGGTTGGCTGCGATTATCCCTTTCTTTCCCAAACTACCTTGAACATTTTTGTCAGCAATATTGTCAATAAGAAACAACCGGTTGCTTTTTATAATGAGACAGTTGACTTTTACGAACCGCTGTTAGCATTTTATTCGGCATTAAATATAGATGGTATTAAAAAAATTTTTGCAGATGGAAATTATTCGCTGCAATACTTTTTGCGGCAACAGCAGGCACATCGGTTCACCGATTTTGAACCTGTGGAAATAAAAAGTGTTGATACCATAGAAGAAATGGAAGCAGCACAACAACAACTTATACAACAATGAACAGCACCATACACGACCCATCAATTACTGCCGTTGATATTACCAGGAGTGCAGCATCCGGCATCATGCACACAGCAGACCTGGTAGCAACAGAAGAGCCCCTGGAAATAATAATTGCCTGGCCGCAGGATGGCAGCATGATGAATAAGAATATTTCGGTAACCATGCGCACACCAGGCAATGATGCAGCACTTGCAGCAGGGTTCCTTTTTACGGAAGCCATCATTAAAAATGCATCGGAGATAAAAGAAATTACCACATTGGCTTTTGACCCTAATAAGATTTTGGTAAGCCTACAGGATAATGCTGCACCCAACCTTCAACAAACTGATCGGAATTTTTATACCAGTTCAAGTTGTGGTGTGTGCGGTAAAGCCAGTATAGATGCTATTAAGACAGTTTCAGCATTTAGAGATCTAAAAAGTAATGCAACAATTTTGGCCGAAACATTATATAGTTTGCCAGCGTTGTTAAGAAAGCAACAGCAAACCTTTGATCAGACCGGTGGCTTGCATGCTGCCGCACTGTTCAGCCCGGATGGGTCTATTAAATTATTACAGGAAGATGTTGGGCGGCATAATGCATTGGATAAATTAATTGGCATGGCATTCATGAAAGACATGCTTCCGCTTTCTGAAGCTATTTTACTGCTGAGCGGCAGGGCCAGTTTTGAATTGATACAAAAGGCCACGATGGCAGGCATTACAATAGTAGCAGCCGTGGGGGCACCTTCCAGCCTGGCCGTTCAACTGGCACAGGAAACCGGCGTAACACTGGTGGGATTTTTGCGCAACAACGGTTGTAATATTTATTCCCATCCGGAACGGATAATTTTTCCGGCATAAAAAAAGAATTATGAAACTAAGACTAAAAGGTAATGCTATCCGGCTCCGTCTTTCGCAAACGGATGTGGCAACACTTGCGGCCGAAGGACGGATAGAAGAGAAGATCAGTTTTTCTAAAGATATAGTCTTGTGTTACCGGTTAGAAGCAAAAGAAGAAATGCTTAAGCCTGGTACCAGTTATGCAGAAAATACCATCACAGTTTTTATTCCAAAAGATTTTACTAACGACTGGCCTGGTAATAATGTGGTAGGCACGAGCGCTATTCATACAACCGAAGACGGCACGGAAATTTTTATAATGATTGAAAAAGATTTTAAATGCCTGGATGATACCGAAGAAGATCAATCGGATAATTTCGCTAACCCCAAATTAATGGAGCTATAATGGAAGAGCAACAAGAACACAATGCCGCAGAAAACCCAGAGACTTTTACCGGTTTAGAAAAGGGTTCTATAAAAAAAGAAGCGGCTGGCATACCTGCCGTTATCTCCAGCTTTAAACAAACCTTTGGCGAGGCAGGTCTGCTGCGGGGCTGGAAAGCACTCTTCAACCTGAATAAAAAAGGTGGCTTTGATTGCCCGAGCTGTGCCTGGCCCGACCCTGATGATGACCGTTCTTCTATTGCAGAATACTGTGAGAATGGCGCACGGGCAGTGGCAGAAGAAGCCACGACTAAAAAATTAACGCCGGCATTTTTTGCAAAGAACGCTGTTGAAGATCTCGGCGCTTTATCTGATTATGAGATTGGCAGCGAGGGAAGAATTGCACAGCCCATGTACCTTGCAAAGGGAGCCTCACATTACCAGCCTGTTTCCTGGCAGGATGCATTTAACCGGATCGCCCAAAAGCTTAACAGCCTGGCTTCTCCAAATGAAGCTATCTTTTACACCTCCGGCAGAACAAGCAACGAAGCTGCTTTTTTATACCAGTTGTTTACAAAAGAATTTGGCACCAATAATATGCCCGACTGCAGCAACATGTGCCACGAAAGTACCTCTACGGCATTAGGAGAATCGTTGGGCCTCGGTAAGGCCTCCATTAAACTGGATGATTTTGAAAAAGCAGAAGTGATCATGATCATGGGGCAAAACCCCGGCACCAATCACCCACGCATGCTAACGGCATTGCAGAAAGCAAAAAGAAATGGTGCTACCATCATTGCTGTAAACCCCTTGCCCGAAACTGGTTTAATGGGCTTCAACAATCCACAAACTGTAAAAGGTATATTGGGCATCGATTCGGCGCTCACCGATATTTTTATGCAGGTAAAGATCAATGGCGATATGGCCCTGCTACAGGCGCTTGAAATATTGTTGCTGCAGGAAGAACTGCTTGAACCCGGCAGCACATTAGACAATACATTCATTGCCGAAAAAACCAGTGGCTTTGATGCGTTGCGGGAACACCTGCTTACGCAGGACTTAGAACACCTAAGTATCATCTGCGGTATTGATATAGCACAGTTGAAAGAAGTGGCCACTGTTTTGAAGAATAACCAACGCATCATCATTTGCTGGGCTATGGGCCTTACCCAACAAAAGAATTCTGTAGATACCATCAAAGAAATTGTAAACCTCTTGCTGATGAA
>JBDUCK010000240.1:0-5433 GCA_040003485.1 Ferruginibacter sp.
CATTAGCAGATGTAAAAGAACTGATACTGGAAAAGATCTGTTGATTTAAGCTGCACATAAATCTTAGCTAAATGATTTTTTACCGTCAACTTCGTTTACTATTCCGGTAAATAGTAATCAGATTCATTATCAATACTCCTAAGGCAAACCCCATAGCCAGAAGTGTTACTATATGGATAGCCCTTATGTTTTCTGACCCTTTTACCCTGATAAGATTTGCTGCAGACAATCCTATTGCCAGGATAGGTATAACGACGCCTCTTCTATAATCTTTATTCATGCTTTTTTATTTAACCGTATAATTCCTGGTGTATAGATTTTCTATCATAGCCCAGCTCCAGGATACGCAGCTTTGCTTCATCAATCATATTCTTCCAGCCACACAAATAAAAAAGAGCAGGCTTTAATATTTTCAGGCCCTCATTTTCAGGATCATCGGTCATGTTTTTTCTACAGATGTTTTCATACACCTGGTGTACGTATCCAATGCGGACAATGTGATGATAATTACCGGGCTCTTCCCTGGAGTATGCAGTGTATAAATGAAAATCTGCATCCAGGCGCATAAGTTCTTTCAGTTCTTCTTCATACAATGCATCACCAAATTTGCGGCAGCCAAAAATGAGGTGTATTTTCTGGTGCGGAATATTATGATTAATGATATGATGCGCCATACTCCTGAAAGGCGCTATGCCGGTACCGGTGCAGATAAGAAAAATTTCCTTTTCAATATTTTCGGGCAAAGTAAAAACACCAACCGGTCCACGAAAAGTAATTTCTGACCCTTCTTTTATTTCATTGAAAAGATAATTAGTGCCTGCGCCATCATCCAATAGAACTATACACAATTCAAAAATATTGGTACCATCTGGCCAGCTTGAAATGGAATAACTGCGCCATCGTTTATTAGATTTTTCATGAATGGGTAAGTCAAGCGTTACAAACTGGCCGGGTTTAAAATTAAACACTTCCAATTCCGGAACCTGGATAAAAAACCGGCGGGTGGTTGCTGTTTGCTGTTCAATTTTTATAACCTTACCTGTGCGCCATGGTTCTAATGCCATAAAAAATAATTTTCAAAGTAATTTAGGAATAAATGTTTTAATCTGCTAATCACATAATGTAACAATGGCTATAAAAAGTGTTGGTTAAAGAACTTATGGCTTGGGGCTTTAGTAAATTATCATCTCTATTAAGTAGTGCATTGGTTATCTTTGCCGCCCGGATGAATCTTGATGTTTTGTTGAATTATTACAAAAATGATTCCCGCTGTTTTCAAATAGCGGATAGAATCACTTTGTCTGAACCCCAGCATTTACACCTGAAGGGTTTACATGGAAGTGCTTCACAATTTATTTTAGCTGCAGTCTACAGCCACCCTTCCGCTTCGCAATTAAATCATTTGGTAATACTACGGGATGCAGAAGAAGCAGCCTATTTTCAAAACACGCTGGAAAATATTACCAATGCTTTAGACATTTTTTATTTCCCTTCTTCTTTTAAAAATAAAAAAAATTACCAGCTATTAAACAGCAGCCATGTAATGCTGCGTACCGAAGCACTTACCAAAATTGCCGCAGGCGGAAATAAAAAAATTATTGTTACCCATCCCGAAGCACTATTTGAAAAAGTGGTTTTATCTAAGACCCTTTCAGCAAATATCATCAGTATAAAACAAGCCGAAACGCTGGATGTAAACAGCATGCTGGAAAGGTTTGTGCAGCATGGTTTTGTGCGTACAGACTTTGTGTATGAGCCCGGCCAGTTTGCCATACGGGGCGGTATCCTGGATATTTATTCCTTTGGTAATGAAAAACCTTACCGTATAGAACTGTTCGGAAACGAAGTTGACAGCATACGCATTTTTGACCCCGAAACACAATTGAGTGAAAGGAAATTATTGCAGGTAAATATTATTCCAAATGTAGAAACACAATTTGAAAGCGGCGAGAAAGTTTCGTTACTGGAGTTTTTGCCGGAGAATACAGTAGTATGGACAGAGGATTGGGATTTTATAAAAGAAAAAATAGAACAGGAAGAAGAAAATCTGCAGATTGCTATTGAAAGTTTTCGGCTACAGCTTACCGGTGGCAGGCAATCTACCCTGGCTGAAAGCCTGGAAGAAATACATGAAAAGAAAGAGGTTAATGAAAATGATTTTGTAAGTGCTGCAATTATTGAAAAAGAAATATTACAAAGGCATATTATTGAAATAGGAACCAAAGCATATTTTGCAGCAGACAGGAATATCACTAACGGAACCGCAAAGGAGTACAGCTTTTTATTTCAAACTAAAGAACAACCTGCCTTTAACCGCCAGTTTAATTTACTCATTAAAAATCTGCAGGAATATGAAAGCAAAGATTATAATATTTTCATCTTTGCAGAAAATCCCAAACAGTTAGAGCGGCTGCATACCATTTTTATAGATCTGAAAGCAGAGATACAGGTTACGCCAATTCCGGTTTCCATTCACGAAGGATTTATTGATGAGGATCTTAAGCTGATCTGTTATACCGATCACCAGGTATTTCAGCGCTACCATAAATACAAAGTAAAACAGGCATTCAGTAAAAATAAAGCGCTCACCCTTAAAACGCTCAGAGAACTTCAACCCGGCGATTATGTAAGCCATATAGATCATGGGGTTGGAGTGTATAGCGGTCTCCAAAAAATAGAAGCTAACGGGCGGCTACAGGAAGCCGTGAGGATACAATATAAGGATGGCGATCTGCTGTATGTAAATATATCATCGCTGCATAAAATAAGCAAGTATAGTGGTAAGGAAGGCAGTATTCCAAAAATGAATAAGCTGGGCAGTGATGTATGGGCCAAGCTGAAAGACAAAACAAAAAAGCAGGTAAAAGATATTGCAACAGACCTTATAAAATTATATGCTCAACGTAAAAGCCTGCTGGGCTTTGCACATAGCCCTGATAATTATATGCAGACGGAACTGGAAGCCAGTTTTATTTATGAAGATACACCCGACCAGGCCAAAGCAAGTGAAGATGTAAAAAGAGATATGGAAAAACCAGCGCCTATGGATCGTTTGGTATGTGGTGATGTTGGTTTTGGTAAAACAGAAATTGCCATAAGAGCTGCCTTTAAAGCCTGCTGCGATGGTAAACAGGCGGCAGTGCTGGTACCTACAACTATCCTTGCCTACCAGCATTTTAAAACTTTTGGGGAAAGGCTGAAAGATTTTCCGGTAACAGTAGATTTTATAAACCGCTTTAAAACATCAAAAGAAAAAAAGGAAACTTTTAAAAAATTAGAAGAAGGCAAAATAGATATTATCATTGGCACCCATGCCTTGCTTGGTAAAGACGTAAAGTTTAAAGACCTGGGGGTAATGATAATAGATGAGGAACAAAAATTTGGTGTATCTGCCAAAGAAAAATTAAAGCAGTTACGCACCACGGTAGATTCGCTTACTTTAACCGCAACGCCCATCCCACGTACACTTCAGTTCAGTTTAATGGGCGCACGAGATCTGAGTATTATCAATACAGCGCCGCCCAACCGCCAGCCGATACAAACAGAAGTAATGGTTTTTAATGAAGATGCCATCCGTGATATTATTTATTATGAAGTGGAAAGAGGTGGCCAGGTTTTCTTTATTCACAACAGGGTAAAAAGCCTGGCAGAAATGAAAGGATTGATACAGGGGCTTTGCCCGGATGTAAGTATTGCCTTTGCCCATGGGCAGATGGATGGCGATGACCTGGAAGATACCATCCTGGATTTTATGGATAAAAAATATGATGTGCTGGTATGTACCAATATTGTAGAAAGTGGTGTAGATATTCCGAATGTAAATACCATAATTGTAAATAATGCGCATCAATTTGGCCTAAGTGATCTGCACCAGTTGCGGGGCCGGGTGGGTCGCAGTAATAAAAAAGCGTTCTGTTATTTGCTGGCACCACCCATGAGCACACTGCCGCCGGATAGCCGTAAACGATTAGCTACCCTGGAACAATACAGCGATCTGGGTAGTGGCTTTCAGATAGCTATGAGAGATTTGGATATTCGTGGTGCAGGCAATATGCTTGGTGGCGAGCAAAGTGGCTTTATTGCAGAAATAGGTTTTGAAATGTACCAGAAAATTTTAGACGAAGCCATACACGAATTGAAAAGGAATGAGTTTAAAGATTTGTTTAAAGAAGAAATACAAAAGCAGGATGATTTTGTAAAAGACTGCACCATTGATACCGATCTTGAAATTTTGATACCGGATGATTATGTGGAAAGCATAACAGAAAGATTGAGCCTCTATAGCAGATTAGATAACTGCGAAACAGAGAAAGACCTGCAGGATTTTCATGCAGAAATGACTGACCGCTTTGGGCCGGTACCAGCCACGGTAGAAGATCTATTTACTACAGTGCGTTGCAGAAAAATGGCAGTAGAACTTGGATTCGAAAAAATGTTCCTAAAAAATGAAACACTTAAATGTTTTTTTGTAAGCAACCCCGAATCTCCCTATTTTCAAAGTGAGACTTTTAATAGAATTTTACAATTCTTACAAACGGGTACTAATAAAGCCAAGCTGAAACAGGTAGGAAAAAATGGTATCCTGGTGATAGAAGAGGTAAAAGATATGAGTGCACTATTTGGTTTTCTAAGTAAAATGCTGTTTACCGTAAAAGCAGGCCAATAAAAAAGCCATCCGCAATACGGATAGCTTTTATAAAATCAGTTTGAACTGTTCTACCAGGCTTTTTTTGCAACGCCATCCTTAACAGCTTCTAAAGCTCTCGCTTCTGCAAGCATAGTAGTCATTTTATTTCCTTTACCATCATTACCCTGTGCCATATATCCACCACGGGATGTTTTGGTTATTACTGCATCCTGCATTGGAACGTTTTTTTCCTTTGTTTTCATGCAATAAGCTGTTAACATGTTTGACATTTTATAGAATTTATTGTTAGTAAATATGGGTTCTTTTTTTGAACTTCAAGCTACAAGCTACTAAAAATATTGGTTTTGCCAAAAATTAGCTATAAAAAGACCATTTCAGCCTACACATCAATTTTTGCATACTTGGCATGGGTTTCAATAAATTCTCTTCTTGGCGGCACTTCATCACCCATCAGCATACTAAACACACGGTCTGCTTCTGCGGCGCTTTCAATGCTCACCTGTTTTAAAGTACGGGTAGCGGGATTCATAGTGGTTTCCCACAATTGTTCTGCATTCATTTCTCCTAATCCTTTGTATCGTTGTGTATTTACACTTTCATCTTTGCCTTGTCCGTATAATGCAATTAAAGCTTTACGCTCCTCATCCGTCCAGGCATAATCCTGATCCTTACCTTTTTTTACAAGGTACAAAGGCGGTTGCGCTATATAAACGTTCCCCTGCTCCACGAGTTCTTTCATATAACGGAAAATAAAGGTCAATATCAACGTGGCAATATGACTTCCA
>JBDUCK010000026.1:0-18368 GCA_040003485.1 Ferruginibacter sp.
ACCAGATGCTGATGACAATGGCCGATACTTTTAAAAGAGCCACTCAGCAGGATGAACTTTCGGAAGACATGAAAAAATTTGCTCAAATATTTTTTGACAAATTCAGGGCCGCACAAATAAAAGAACAGGGATAATTTGCTAATTCGATAATGTGCTAATGCAATAAACGAAGTAGAAAAGTAAATAAAATTTGTAGCTTAAATAAAGTTTGTAGAATATATAGAAACGGGCGTTCATTCACTTATTGACCACTCACCTATTCACTCATTCACCAATTCACTTAATATGAACTTAGAAACACAGATAATGGCGGAAATGAAAGAAGCCATGAAAGCAAAAAATGAAGCAGTGTTGCGTAGCCTCAGGGCTATTAAAGCCGAAATAATAAAAGCTAAAACAGAACCGGGTGCCGGCGGCGAAATAGATGAAGCAACCGAGCAAAAGTTTTTACAGAAAATGATGAAGCAGCGCAGGGATTCCCTGGAAATTTTTGAAAAGCAGGGTCGGGAAGACCTTGCCGTAAAAGAAAAAGAAGAAATGGAAGTGATTGAAAGATTTCTCCCGAAACAAATGACTGGTGATGAAATTAAAGAAGCTGTTGCTAAAATAATTGCAGAGACCGGCGCCGCATCCGCCGCAGATATGGGTAAAGTAATGGGTGCAGCATCTAAGCAACTGGCAGGTAAAGCAGATGGAAAAACCATTAGTACAATTGTAAAAGAATTACTTGGGTAATAAAGTATAAAAAGTAAAAGGTATATAAAGTAAAAAAAGACGATCGTTCATTCACCTATTTACTTATTGACCCTTGATTATTCACCATTCACTTTTTCACCATTCACTTATTTACTTATGCTAATTGATATCGTTTTTTTATTGCTGATGTTACTGGCCTTCATTAAGGGCCTGCGTAAAGGATTTATTATTGCATTATTTTCTATAGTGGGTTTTATTGTTGGGCTTGCTGCTGCTTTAAAATTGTCTGCTGTAGTTGCTCAAAAACTTTCCTCTAATTTAAATGCTTCGGGTAAATGGCTGCCTGCACTCTCTTTCCTGTTGGTTTTTATAGTGGTGGTAATTTTAATAAACCTTGGCGCAAGACTTATTCAAAAATCTTTTGAAATGGTTATGTTAGGTTGGGTAAACAGGATTGCGGGCTTGATTTTATACGCCTTGCTGTACAGCATCCTCTTTAGCATCTTTTTGTTTTATGCCACACAATTACATTTTATAAAGACAGAAACGATTGCTGCCTCGCAGGCATATCCTTACCTGCAGCCACTGGGGCCAAAAGTTATCAATTCACTGGGAACAGTTATACCGTTTTTTAAAGATATGTTCAGCAGCCTGGAGCAATTTTTTGAAAAACTTCCTGCTACCCTTCCTGCTAAATAAATAACTATTTTTTAATGCTGCCCAACGTTTGCTCAGTAATGAATTAATGTACAAGAGTGCGACGCCTATGAAGCCAGATAGCAGTATTAATGCCGGGTTCATAAAAAATAAACAGCTGTTCATGGATAGCTACTTGCTTTTTATATCTGCAAAAAATATCCCACCACCAGTTTTTTTTAGATTGATATCTTTACCCTAAACACAGATTTTTGGTTTAAATCAAGTATTTTAGCAGTTCACACTATATCACATAACTATCGGATGGCCTACGAAATAAAACAAGACGGAAAATTTAAATTCATTGAGGAAGGTGAGGGAGAAGTATTAATGCTTCTGCATGGTTTATTTGGGGCACTGAGTAATTTTGCTGATTTAATAGAACACTTTAAAAAAACCAATAAAGTAGTGGTGCCATTGCTGCCATTACTGGAACTTGATTTATTGCATACCTCTGTTGGCGGTCTGCAAAAATTTGTTGCAAGATTTATTGAGCATCGCCATTACGACCACATACACCTTATGGGTAATTCATTGGGTGGCCATGTAGCGTTGGTACATGTTTTAAAAAATCCGGAAAAAATTAAATCTGTAATTCTTACCGGCAGTTCGGGTCTTTTTGAGAATGGAATGGGCGATACTTACCCTAAGCGTGGCGATAAAGAATATATACGCAATAAAACAGCACTTACTTTTTACGACCCTGCCCTGGCAACTGATGAGCTGGTAAATGAAGTATTTGAAATTACCAACAACCGCATAAAAGTAATAAAGATAATTGCCCTGGCAAAGAGTGCTATACGCAATAACCTGGGTGAAGAACTAAACCAGATAAAACAACCTACCTGTCTCATCTGGGGCAACAACGATACCATTACACCACCCTTTGTAGGAAAGGAATTTCAACGTCTTATTCCAAACAGCGAACTGCACTTTATTGATAAGTGCGGCCATGCACCCATGATGGAAGTACCTGAAGAATTTAACAGGGTACTTGATGGCTTCCTGGCAAAATTAAAAACATCTGCGGCAGTGTAGATCTTGTTTTTATGTGAAATAAGCCCGGGCAACATTTTCTGCATTTAATGCGTATATACCAATATAAAAGGTAAAAATGCTAACAGTAGATTTAATAAATAAAAATATTCCCCGCCTTCAGTTGCCGGATACGGTCAGTAAAGCGCTGCAGCTTATCAACGATTTTCGGGTATCACATTTGCCTGTTATTTCCGAAGGCAAATTTTTAGGATTGATAAGCGAAGAAGATCTACTTGATGCAGATAAAAAAATTGCCATTGAATTTTTACAGAAGAATTTTGTAAATGCTTCTGTACAGGATAATATTCATTTTTTAAATGCAGTAAACAGCAGCATACAGTTTGATACCACAGTTGTACCTGTTGTAAATGGAGAAAATGATTTTATGGGCGTTATTACTTCTTCTGATTTATTAAAAGCGTTGGGGAGTTTTTCGGGTGCCAACGAAATTGGCGGCATCATTGTATTAGATATGGAGCGCTCACAGTTTGCCATTTCAGAAATAAGCCGGATTGTTGAAAGCAACGACTGCAGCATCTTACATCTTAATACAACAGCTAACCCGCTAACCGGAATTTTAACTGTAACGCTGCACATTAATAAAAGAGAAATCGCTGCACTAATTGCTACTTTTGAACGGTATGATTATGAGGTAACCTATTATTTTGGCAATGAAAAATTTGAGAACGAGATCAATGATAATTACCGTCATTTAATGAACTACCTGGATATTTAAACACACCTGGTTGCCAGCCCGTTTATACTAATAAACTTATTTTATATTCAACACCTGAAGCCGGCTGTATGAAATATTTTTTCCAGTTCTTTTTCGCTGCATTTATATTGAGTACCTCACAGGCGCAGACGATAGTTCCCCTTCCTGGTATTGATACTATTAAAAATATCCCTGCAGATAGCAGCAGTAAGCTGCACATTGCTGCAATTAATGTTACCGGTAACAAAAAAACAAAAACATATATTATATTAAAAGAGATCCCTTTTAAATCGGGAGACTCTATAACTGCAGGTGAGTTATATAAAAATTTGCTGGCTGCAAAGCAACTGGTTTACAACACTTCACTTTTTACTGAAGTGAAGATTACGCCAGAGTTTATTTCTGCAGCTGAAATAAAACTAAATGTTACTGTAAAAGAAAAATGGTACATCTATCCTACCCCACAATTTCAACTGGTAGACAGGAACTTTAATGAATGGCTGAAAGTTTATAATGGCAGCCTGGACCGGGTTATCTACGGCGCCAAATTTGCCCATTACAATCTTAGCGGCAGAAGAGATCAGTTGCGTATTTACCTGCTTAATGGTTATGCAAGAAATATTTCTTTCAGCTATCTTGCACCAGCAAGCAACACCAAGCTCACAGAAGGTTTTGGCATTTCTGCAGGTTACACACAAAACCGGGAAATCGCTTACCGCACCAACTTTGATAATAAATTATTACAATATAAAAATGAAAAAAATTTTGTAAGAAATGTATTTTCTACTGCGGCATCTTACCTGGTACGCAAAGGTTATTATAAAAGGCATGTATACAGGTTTGGCTACTCCTATTTAAATGTTACTGATACCATTCTTAGCCCTGCCTACAATCCCGGCTATCTTAATTCAAGCAAGTCTTCTGTGGGTTACCCTGATTTTATTTATGCCTTTCAATATAGTAATACAGACAATATTAATTATCCTCTGAAAGGAAAAATATATGGTGTTTCTTTTTTGAAAAGAGGCCTGGCCTTAACCGGCGGTATTAATTTATTTTCTGTTGATGCCGCTTTTTATAAATACTTTGCCCATGGCCATGATTGGTACAGTAGTGTAGAATTAGATACCAAATTGAAGTTGCCTTTTAAGCAGGCGTTTATAAATCAACGTGCCCTGGGCTTCCAGGAATTTTATTTGCGTGGCCTTGAATATTATGTAGTTGATGGCGTGGCGGCAGCACTCGCAAAATATACGTTGAAGAAAAAAATAATTTCATTTAAAATCCCTGTCCCTTTTCACATAAAAACATTGCCCGCTATTCCCTTTACCATTTTTGCAAAAACGTATGCAGATGCCGGTTACAGTTATATTAAAAGAGAATTTGATACCAGGCTGAACAACAGGTTGCTTTATACCGGAGGTTTTGGAATAGATATCCTCACTTTGTATGATATTAATTTAAAGATCGAATACAGTTTTAATCAATTGGGCGAAAACGGTTTATTTTTACATACAAGAGGAGGCTTTTAAGGCTTTGCATTATATTTAATAAATGAGAATAGCAATTTACAGCCGGGGTATAGAAAATAATCAACTGCAGGATATAGAATTGCTGCTGACTGAACTGGAGAAGCATGGTGTAGAACCGGTTTTTTTCCAGGATTTTTTTAACCAGTTTTACAGCGCTGTAAATATTGAAACCAAATATTCTACTTTCAATTGCAGTGCAGATATGGATCTAAGCATTGACTGTATGATAAGCCTTGGTGGCGATGGAACCCTGCTGGATACTGTTACACTTGTAAAAGACACCGGTATCCCGGTATTGGGGATCAATTACGGGCGCTTAGGTTTTCTTGCAAATATTGGTAAAGAAGAATTGCACATGGCACTGGAAGCTTTGGTAAACAGGAAATACGTTTTAGATAAAAGAACCCTGCTGCATCTTGATGGCGATGTGCCTTTGTTTGGCGATACACCTTATGCACTGAATGAATTTTCGCTGCACAAAAAGGACACTTCGCCCATGATAAAAATTCATACTTATTTAAACGGTGAATTTTTAAATACTTACTGGGCAGATGGTTTAATTGTAGCAACCCCAACCGGCTCTACCGGTTATTCACTCAGTTGTAACGGGCCGGTGGTTTTTCCTGATAGCGCCAGTTTTGTTATAACGCCGGTGGCCCCACATAATTTAAATATCAGGCCCATCATTGTTCCGGATAATACCATCGTTTCTTTTGAAGTAGAAGGCCGAACGGACGGCGTTTTAATTACCCTGGATAGCCGCCGGGAATTAGTTCCGAAAGAAATTCAGCTTGCTGTAAAAAAAGAAACTTTTGGTATTAACCTTATACGCCTCAATGAAAATAATTTTCTTCAAACACTTCGCAATAAACTTTCCTGGGGTTTGGATAAACGGAATTAGATTTAAAGATCTCCCTAATTTAGAGCCTATCCTTTTCTTTATTTGAATTATTATTAAGATGCCTGGCAAGACAAAAAAAATTCAACTTATTTTTATTATTTACTGGGTATTGCTTGCGTATATTATTGCTGCACTGGTATGGTGGTTCATTGCGCTAAGCACACAAAACAACCAAATGACAATGTTTAAAATGGATGAGCTTAAGGCAGATAGCCCAACCTATATAACCCAATACGAAAAGATACAAAACGAAAAAAAGAGAAAAACAGCACAGTACATCGGCGAAGGAAGTATTTTTTTACTATTGATCCTGGCGGGTGCCATCTTTGTTTTCAGAGCGGTAAGGCGGCAATTAAAACTAAGTCATGAGCAACAGAATTTTATGATTGCTATAACCCACGAACTAAAAACACCTATTGCCGTAGCCAAACTAAACCTGGAGACATTACAAAAAAGAAAATTAGATGAAACCCAGCAGCAACGGCTCATTTACAATACCTTGCAGGAGACGGACAGGTTAAATACGCTGTGCAATAATATGCTGCTTTCATCGCAGATAGAAGCCGGGGGTTACCGCATTACCAATGAAGAAATAAACTGGAGCAGCCTGGTAAAAAACTGTGTGGATGATTTTGCCGGCCGTTATCCTGAAAGAAAAATTCTTCCCCATATTCAGCCCGAAATTTTTATTACCGGCGATCAGTTTCTATTACAGATAGCAATAAATAACCTGGTAGAAAATGCATTAAAATATTCTCCCAAAGAGAGTGATATAAATATTATCCTTGTGCAGTCTGGTGAACAAGCTTTACTAAAAGTGAAAGATAGTGGCACCGGCATTGCCGATAATGAAAAGAAAAAAGTGTTTGAAAAATTTTACCGCATCGGCAATGAAGCAACCAAAAGAGCAAGGGGAACAGGCCTCGGCCTTTATCTTACTCATAAAATAATTATAACACATAAGGGGAATATTATACTTAGCGATAACCCCGGGGGGGGCAGTATCTTTACTGTGGAGCTTAAAGCAGAAGCATAAAATTTTTATTATGGCCGATAAAGTGTTTTCGATATTACTGGTAGAAGATGAAGAGAATTTACAGGAAGCTTTAAAATTAAATTTAGAGCTGGAAGGTTATGAAGTTACCGGCAGCTATGACGGCGTAGATGCACTGAAAATGGTACACCAGGAACATTTTGATTTAATAATATTAGATGTAATGCTCCCCGAAATGGATGGCATTACAGTTTGTGAAACTATACGCCTGAGCAATACTGAAATCCCGATCTTAATTTTAAGTGCCCGAAACAGCAGTGCAGACCGGGTATTGGGATTAAAGAAGGGTGCTGACGATTATCTTACCAAACCCTTTAACCTGGAAGAATTATTATTGCGGGTAGATAAACTTATAAAAAAAAGTGAGCAACTTTCGCTAAAGCAGCCGCTGCCAAATATCTATGAATTTGGCAAAAATAAAATAGATTTTAAAGCCCTGGAATGCTATAATAAAAATGGGGAAAAGATAATGCTGACCAAAAAAGAAGTTATGCTGCTTAAGCTGCTGATTGAAAATAAAAGCGAAGTAGTCACCCGTGAAAAAATTCTGCAGGCAGTATGGGGTTATAATGTTTATCCTACTACCAGGACCATCGATAATTTTATTTTAAATTTTAGAAAATATTTTGAAGCTGATAGCCGCAATCCCCTGTACTTCCATTCTGTCCGGGGCATAGGTTATAAATTTACAGAGTAACTGCAGCATAAGTATTTATCAGCTGAATCAATGCCTGGGAGCGGCTGTATATTTCATTTCTTTTTTCTGTTTGTTCAAAGGGAGTATATACCTGCCATTCTATATCCTGCATCAATTGTTGCAATTGCAAGGCCATCGTATTATCCATACTAAATTTATCCATTGCCACAGTAATATTTTTTGCATTTATTTCTGCAATATTTAAAGAAAACTTATACGCCAGGTATGTTTTCATTTCCCGGTTAAGCAGAATATAAAATTCCAGGCAATCCTGCCGGTAAAGACATGCTTCAGTTTGCTCTAGCGGGTTTTGCTGATTAATGGCGGATGCTGCAATGATTGTTTCCATCTTTTCATCAGCCTTCTTTTGTAAAGAGACGATGTCCTTTTCTGGTGCAGCATTTTTATCTTTCCCTACCCAATAAATTAAACTGGCAATCATAATCAATGCAATGAAAATAATAATCCACCATCGATAAGCAAACAGGCTGTTTAAAAAAGAAACTTTGTCCTTTTCTACAGCAGGCGCATTTGCTGTTGATACATTAATGCCCGTTCCTTTTGTTACACCAAATGAAATGGGCTCAGTGCTTGCGGTTTTATAAGAAACAGTTTTAGGATCAAAAAAACTAAATGATAATGCCGGCAAAACATAACTCCCTTCTTTTTGAACCGCAAAAGAAAATTGAAACACTTTATTGCCGCTAACCGGTACCGTTGTGTTTATAAGATTGTCAGCAAGCTTAGGTTCAAATGCTTCAATGCCAGCAGGCCACGAAATATCAGGCGCAGTTATCAATTGGAGGTTTCCATTGCCGCTTATTTTTATTGCTAACGTACCGGTTTCATCCGTAGAAAAATTATTTTTTGCCAGTTTCCATTCAACTTTAAAATCACCTACAGCACCTTTAAACGACGCCGGTTTACCTGCCTCGGGCAATGGCTTTACATTAATAACCAATGGCTTGCTGCTAAGGCTTACTGATTGCGAAACAATATCATCCGGGTTCATCCCAAAGCCATCCAGCAATCCATTCATATTGCCCTGTCCACCATGTCCTTCTTTTACAAAATCAATTTTATTGTCCAGTGTTGCTGTTTCTAATTCTACCGGGCCCGCTTGTAATGGATACAATTGTGCTTTTCTTATCGTGTATACATTATACTCCCGGCCATTAAGCGTTTCCCTGGCATAAGCAGAAACATCCGGCTGTTGCAGATCTATCACCGAAAATCCATTGAAGGAAGGATTTTTAGCCAGCTTGCTTTCGCTTTTTAACCTTGTATATAATTTATATGATGCTACAATTGGTTCGCCAACAAAGCAGGATGTTTTATCGGTCTGCAAACGCAACTGCATATTGTGAGAAACTTTGGCAGCTACATCTTCTCCTTTATGCAAAATGTAATCATTAAAATCTGCAGAAGAACGGTTTTCTTCAAACGGATCCATCCCTGCAAAAGGGTTACCAGCCTGGCTGTTGGAAAGAGAATTTCCGGAAGTTTTATTTTGAACAAGAATAGTAAGTGTATTGCTCTTGTAAACTTTACCCGCAATTACAGCACTTGCATTACCTATATTTATTTTACCAGGTTTACGTGGCTGCAAAACATAGCTGATAGCTATATATTGATCTACCTTTCCGTTTACAGAACTCATACCACTCTCCTGGTTGGGACCGCTGATTATTATAAAATCATTTAAGGCAGGCAGTGAAAAATTCTTTATATCTCCCGTATTTTCTACCATCAAACGCAGCGTGGCATATTCATCTTTGTTTATCTGCGCCGGGGAAATAGTTGCAGAAAAATTTACCTGCGCTTTTACCATCAGCATCAGCAGGCTGGCAGAAACAATAAGGATTATTCGTTTTAAAATTACATTCATAAATCGCTCTTCAAACACTGCAAAAATAAAGGATGTGTAACTTCATGCTGCTATACAAATCCTAAATCATTTAAATAATCTGTTAATTATACTCCCTTCTCCATTTTTGGAGAGGGGTTGGGGGTGAGGTTATAGATCCCCCAGTTGCGGCCTTAACACAATTTCTTCTACCACAGCCTGTGCAGAAAGTTTGGTAGCTGCCAATATCATTGCTGCTACGTCTGTAGCTTCCATTATACGCTTGGCACTGTTATCATAACTACCCCACGAATCAGTAAGAACAGCGCCGGGAAAAACGGCTGTAACTTTTATGCCATGCGGTTTTAGCTCGCTTCTGAGGTTTTGGCTGAAGCCGTTTAAGGCAAACTTGCTTATGCTGTATCCTCCACCACCTTCATATGCATGGAGCGATGCTATGGAGCAGATATTAAAGATATGGCCGCTGCCCTTTTTTATCATACCAGGGAGCAACTTGCGGGTGAGTTCATAGGCACTGTATAAATTAGTGTCCATCATTTTTTGCAGGCTGCCATCGGGTTCGTCTGTTATATTTCCGGCAATATACCGTCCCGCATTATTTATCAGTATATCGGGTGTGCCATATTGCAGGCACCATTCTGCAAATGCAATAACCTGTTTTTTTTCAGAAAGATCTGCAGGCATATATTTTATTTTCGACGCAGGAAATTCTGCCTGCATAGCTACCGCAGTTTCTTTTAGTAACACTTCATTCCTGGCACATAATAACAGTGTATTATTTTCTGCCCCAAATTTTTCAGCAATAGATTTTCCTATTCCCTTGCTGGCGCCGGTTATTATAATATTCATTCCACAAATTAAACCGAATTACTAATCACATTCTGCATTTATAATTTATATTTTTTTTGGAAGCCAAGCCACAGGTTCTTTAGTCAGCTTTGGTCCCGCTATCCATTACAAGCCTCATAACCACTGGCGGGGTTAAAACCGCCACCAGGATTATTCGGGCTTTCCATTTCTATCGGGGCTAAAATCTCAACAATATATTTTCATAGCAACATTTATAAACGCAATTTACTAAAGATGATAGTTCATGAGTCGTCTGTACGCCGGCTATGAACCATCATCTATTAACTATCATCAACTATCTTTGTGCCCATGCCTACTTACAAACATCTTTTTTTTGACCTGGATCACACCCTTTGGGATTTTGAAAAAAATGCCCGGACTTCCCTGGTAGATATTTTTGAACATTTTGAATTAGACAGTAAAGTCGATGGTGCTTTCGAAGAATTTTATCGCAAGTATCTTTATCACAATGAAATTTTGTGGAGCCGTTATGAGCAGGGTACTATCACTGCCGAAGAATTAAAATGGCGGCGTATGTGGCGTACATTGATGGATTTTAAAATTGCAGATGAACCGCTATCAAAAAACATAAGCAGTAAGTTTTTAGAAATACTGCCCACCAAAAAAGAAGTCTTCCCTCATACTTTCGAAATATTGCAATACCTGAAAGATAAAAATTATGCGCTGCATTTAATTACAAATGGTTTTGAAAAAACCCAATGGAGCAAATTACAAAACAGCGGCCTGGATGGATTTTTCACTCATGTCATCACTTCCGAAGCCAGCAACAGCCTTAAACCTAAAAAAGAAATATTTGAATATGCCATTGATAAAGCCAAAGCAAAACTGCACGAAAGTATTATGATTGGTGATAATTTAGATGCCGATATACAAGGTGCCATCAACGCAGGTATGGATTCTGTTTTTGTAAATCATATAAATGCAGTGGTAAAAATACAACCCACCTATACAATAACCCACCTCATACAGTTAGAGGATATCTTTTAAAGATTTTCTGAATATAAATTATATAGCTCCAAAAAAAAGTTGTCATGCTCACCCTGACAATCCCTAACCACTCATTATTTGCAAAAAAAAACCTCCCAAAAGGAGGTTCCGAATAATTTTGGGAAGCAACTACATTTTAGCAGTCTTGGTTTTATCCTTGCTGCAGGATTTCCCCATTTTTTTGCAGCACTCTTTGGTACAACTTTTCTTTTTCCCTTTTCCACCTTCAGCAAAAGTAACGCCGGTTACCATTAAGGCTGCTGTAGCCAATACAAGTATTTTTTTCATCTATAATTTTTTAATGTGATTTATTAACGTAAATGTATGTGTAAAATTGTAAAAAGTACAGCCCTGTTTGTTAAATCTGCTTCCTACCTAAAATGGATGTAAGGTTTTTAAATAGTAGCTATAATATCCACACCGCCTTTTACTACCTGGTTAAGCGCCACATTTATTTTTGTGCCTACCGGTAATATCAGATCTACCCGGCTGCCAAATTTTATAAAACCCATTTCTTCCGACTGCATTGCTTTTTGCCCCACTTCCAGGTAGTTTACAATGCGCCGGGCCACAGCACCTGCTATTTGTTTTACCAACACATCTGTATCATTCTTTTTTATCACTACAGAATGCCTTTCATTTTCTGTAGATGATTTTGGGTTCCAGGCTACTAAATATTTCCCTTTGTGATATTGGCTATACAATACTTCGCCGCTTACAGGGTTCCGGTTTACATGCACATTTGCCGGGCTCATGAAAATAGACACCTGCAGGCGTTTATCTTTAAAATATTCAGTGTCTGTAATTTCTTCTATTACCACAACCTTACCGTCACAGGGAGAAACAACCGCATGCTCATTGATAGTATACTCACGTGCCGGAATACGAAAAAAAGAAACTACAAAAAGCAGGAAAGCCAGGCTGATAAAAAATAAAATAACGCATAGCCACAAAAGCGAAGCGCCAAAGAACCAGAATATTAAAACATTAATAGCAGCAAAAAACAATGTTACGATAGCAATAGATTTATATCCTTCCCTGTGTATAGTCATTTAAATAAAAAATTGAACGGCAAATGTACAAAAGCAACGGCTGTTTAACACGAATTACACTAATTAAAACGAATTTATTATGCAAGCATCGCTGGCATTCTCCAGCTTTTATAAAATGGCAGTTATTAATGCTGCTATAAAAATATACGGATAAATTTTAGCCCCGATTGCAGCGGCACCGCAGCGTAGCAGAGGTATAGCGAAAAGCGGGACCACTGCTGATTTGAAAAATTACGGTTGTGCTTCTAAAAAATTTATAAAAACAATTTTATGTAACACCATACAAATGGTGTGGCTACCAGCAGGGAATCAAACCGGTCTAAAAATCCACCATGCCCCGGCATAAAACTACCGCTGTCTTTTATATTGGCCATGCGTTTCAATTTACTTTCCAGCAGGTCGCCAAGTGTACCAAATACAGCACAAATGGCTGCAATAATTATCCAATGCCTCACAGCAATAATTTTTAGTGCCGGAATGAAATAGCCCAGTAGGCCAATCACTGCCACGCATAAAACAGCGCCGCCAATAGTACCTTCCCAGGTTTTTTTAGGAGAAATTTTACTGAAAGGCGTTTTGCCAATAAATGAACCTACTACGTATGCCATGGTATCATTTATCCAGATAGAAAAAATAATAGCGCAGGGAAATAATGGCGAATAGGCCGAAGCGTTTTTACTTAACTGATGGTCGGGAGCGCTGCCGTTTATCCCCAGGTCAATCATCATCATCAACGGCATGATGATGTAAAAAAAAGCAAGCGGCACAAAGAAAAAATATTTCCTGATGTTTATCTTCTTTATTATTTTACTGAACTCGTACAGGCAGCCAAACATAATAATAGTAAATAGTGCAACAAAGCCCCACTCATTTATAAACAAGCCGGCAAGCATTACCAATACAAATACAACTGCAGTAATTGATCTTGTTTTCAGGGTTTGAATATCTATTGCCACGCTTAATTATTATCTGCGTTTACAAATGACCGGAAGGGGTCTTCTTTTTCTATCAGCAATTTTTCCTGGGTTTCAATTTTTAAACGGTTTTGCAGCGAATATTTATTCAACAGCATAAATAAAAATATTAAAAACCCAAGAGCTAACACACCAATCCACCAGGGATATGAGGGGTCCATCTTATTTAAATCAAGTTTTTCTGCACTTTTACTCATGTAAAATAATTGCGTTACGGCAATAGCATTATTTAAAAAATGGGCAATAATATTCACCCATATATTTTTGCTTTTGTGATATAGCAGGCCCAGCACAAAACCCAATACCGCCCTGCTTAAAAAAAGATAAACAGACACATGTATGAGGCTAAAAAGAAGGGAAGTAAATAAGATAGCGATAAGAGGATTCTTCCACCAGCGTACGAGCAGGTTTTGCATTGCCCCCCTGAAAAATACTTCTTCAAACATTGCAGGAAAAAAAGCTATAATAACAATCGCCATTAAAAATTCAGGCCAGCTTTTCAGGTTACTAAGCGCCAGCACCTGTGCATTGTAGGCATCTTCCATATTTTTTGCCATAATATCCAGCCTCGGAAAATGAGCAATAATTGTTTTACTGATATCCGCCAACGGCGCCGCCATAACATTGGCCGCAAAAATGATAAAAAAACCTATCACTATCTGGTACCCATTCAGGTATTTATTAAAGCCAAGCCAGAATTTATTTTTGCCATTGGTAACCCAGGAGTATAAAACTGCGGGCACAAATAATAAAAAGAAAGTGCCTGCCACCTGCATAAGCCTGGCCAGTCCTACATTTTTTGGGTCCATCATCGCTTTCATGATGGCATCCGGGGAAGAAAATATTGAAGTCCCCACAGGCATCATTTTTATAGCGATAATCAACTGTGCCACCGCTGTAAGTATAAAGCCGACGCCTAAAAAAACGAGCAACAGCCCAAGTTGGCCCCAACCCGAAAACCCTTTAACACTTCTGTATTGCATATGCTAAGCCTATTAGTTGTAAATTTGCAGCCGCAAATATACATTAAGATATGCCCAAAATAGGCCACATACAATTACCGGAATTTCCCTTACTGCTGGCGCCAATGGAAGATGTAAGCGATCCGCCATTCAGGGCTGTATGCAAACAAAACGGTGCAGACCTGATGTATAGCGAGTTTATCAGCAGTGAAGGACTGATAAGGGATGCCATGAAAAGCCGGCAGAAGCTGGATTTCAGCGAAGAAGAAAGGCCTTTTGGTATCCAGATCTTTGGCGGCGATGAAGAAGCGATGGCAATGAGTGCCCGCATTTGCGAAACAGTAAACCCAGACCTGGTGGACATCAATTTTGGCTGCCCGGTAAAAAAAGTAGTAAGCAAAGGCGCCGGTGCCGGGGTTTTAAAAGATATACCCCTAATGGTGCGGCTAACCGAAGCCGTTATAAAAAGTACTAAACTGCCGGTAACGGTAAAAACACGACTGGGCTGGGATGACAATAGCAGGAATATTGAAGAAGTAGCAGAGCGTATGCAGGACATCGGCGTGCAGGCGCTGGCCATTCATGGGCGCACCCGCTGCCAGTTATACAAGGGCGAAGCTGACTGGACCCTGATAGGGAAAGTAAAAAATAACCCCCGTATCCATATACCCATTTTTGGTAATGGCGATATAGACAGTCCTCAAAAAACACTGGAGTATAAAAACCGTTACGGTGTAGATGGCATTATGATAGGCCGAGCAACCATTGGTTACCCATGGATTTTCAGGGAAATAAAACATTACCTGCAAACCGGGAGTATTTTACCATCTCCTACGTTAGCAGAACGTATTGAAGTATGCAGAACACATTTATTCAAATCAGTGGAATGGAAAGGCCCTGTTGTAGGCATCAATGAAATGCGTAGGCATTATACGAACTATTTGAAAGGCCTTCCAGGCATAAAAGAGTTTCGTTATAAATTAGTAACCCTTAACTCACCGGAAGCTGTAAACGAAGTGTTGGAAGAGATCAGTGAGCATTATAAAGATCACCAGTTTGAGCGCATGCCCATCGAGATAATTAATTATCATGAGAAGTGCCCGTTATAGAGATGGGAACACAGATGACACTGACTTTGCGGATTAAGACGGATTTTTTTTGTACCAAACATTTTTACTTTTGTCAGCTTCGGTGGCGTCGCACTCTTGTACCGCATATCATACTCAACTTTCAGCTAAACGTAGGACATTCTCACTGATGATACTCATTAAACGAATGCTCCCAAATTCTTATTTATCAGTTTTGACCAGTGTTGTTAGTGTAGTCCACGATTCTATCCTATACTTTCTGTGTAAATTCTTTTAATCCTTTTGTATAAACTTGTGCTCTTGTTGCTGCAAAATAATCAGCACCCAAACTGATGGCAGCTTCTATTGCCAGCGCAACACCCAGCCCAACCCAGAAAGTTTTTGAGCTGTCATTTTTAAAATATAAAAAAAGGGCAAGCCCGGCAATCAATAAAAAGATTTCTGTATAGCGGTAAATAATAAAACTGGTATTCACTTTTTCCATCCGTGGGATCTCTTTTGCTTTTAGTAAAGAAGGATTCATATCATACGCATATACATTTTGCTGCCGGTCCGCATCGCTGCGTTTATAAACTGTATAACCAACTACCAGGTGCAAAAGGCCAACAATAAAAAACGGTATGGCGGCGCCTTTATACCAGTTTGTTTTTATAAAAAAGAAAAACAAAACGGCCAAGGCAATAGCAGCAATGCCAATGATGATAAAGAGCAGACTCTCATTTTTTTCTGCAATAAAATATTTTTCAATATCGGTTTTAGAAAACATACAGCATTATTTTAAGGATGGATAGCTTCTTCAATTTCTTTGCTCATTGGCTCTACGCCTGCTTCAAAAAAATGTGTAAGATTACCTTTTTCATCAACCACGTATTTACAAAAATTCCAGGATGGGGCTATGTAATTCCAGCCATTTTTTTGTTCTTCTGTCAGCCATTTGTATACTTCATTCTGAGCTGCACTTTTTATTACCGTGCTTTTTTTTGCCAATGGAAAACTAACGCCAAAATTTATTTTACAAAATTCAGCTATGGTATCATCAGCTTCTTTTTCCTGCGCCCCAAAATCATTTGCAGGAAAGCCAATAATTACCAGGGTCTCCTTGTATTTTTCATACAATGCCTGCAAGCCATCGTATTGTTTTGTATACCCGCAATCAGAAGCAGTATTTACCAATAATACTTTTTTATTTTTCAATGTCGAAAAATCCAATATGCTGCCATTATTTAAAGTTGTTTTTAAGCTGTAAAAAGAAACTGGCGCCAATGTATTTGATTTGAATGTTTTATTGTTTTTTCCAAATAGAGAAGTAACAGAAGTAAAGAAAGGGTAAATTACTTTTAATAGTTTTTGTCTCGTGGTCATTTTATAAGTTTAGCCAATTATTTTTTTAAATATGTTTAATCTGCCGGCATAAGGCGGATATTTAACTGCAGGGTCAATCCATGTCGGCGTTTTTAATACTGCCTTTTTATGGCTGAATGTATCAAAGCTAAAACTGCCATGATATTTGCCAATGCCACTATTGCCCCGGCCCCCAAAAGGTAAATGATGGTTTACCAGGTGCACGCTGGCATTATTTACACAGCCGCCGCCAAATGCAACAGACTGTAACCATAATTTTTCTTTTTCTTTATTATTTGTAAAAAGATAAAATGCCAGTGGATTTTTATGTTTGGCTATTATTTGCAAAGCCTCTTCCATCTTGGTAAAAGAAATGATGGGTAGTAAAGGCCCGAATATTTCATCATTCATTATTCCCCCATCAAGATTTACGTTATCAATTAAAGTAGGTTCTATAAATAATTTTTGCCGGTTTATTTTTCCACCGTATAATATTTTGCCATCGCTTAAATAACTTACCAGCCTGTCAAATTGTTTTTCATTAATGATCTTGCCATAATCATAACTATTTTCTGCATCCCCTTTAAAAAATGTTTCAATCGCTTTTTTTAACTCTGCAACCAACGCTTCTTTTTGAGAAGCATGTACCAGTACATAATCGGGTGCTACGCACATTTGCCCTGCATTAGAAAACTTGGGAAAGGCAATGCGTTTTGCTGCCACTTTTATATCTACCTCTGCCTCTACCACGCAAGGGCTTTTGCCCCCCAGTTCAAGTGTAACCGGCACCAGGTTTTTAGCTGCACTCTGGTAAATTATTTTACCTACCACCGTACTACCGGTATAGAACACATGATCAAAAACAAAATTATTCATCATTTCTGTTATAACCGTGGCACCATCGCCTTCAGTAAATAAAATGTACTGCTCATCAAATGTTTCCGCTATCATTTTTTTCATGATAGCCGAAGTAGCAGGGGCAAATTCAGATGATTTTAATACAACACAATTACCGGCAGCCATAGCCCCTATTAATGGCGTGAATAATAATTGAAACGGGTAATTCCATGGGCTGATGATGAGTACTACGCCCAATGGTTCGGCTACAATAAAACTTTTCGAGGGCAGGTTTACCAGGTTTGTACGCACTCTTTCCGGCTGCATCCAGCCGCTTAATTTTTTTAATGCATTTTTCAATTCAGAAAGAAAAAAGCCATTCTCTGTTATCCAGCATTCTTCAGGATTTTTCTTTAGATCAGTATGTAAGGCTTCAAATATTTCCTGCTCATATTTTTTTACTGTAGCCTGTAGCTTTTGCAGTTGCTGCTTCCTGAAATCATATTCTTTCGTAATACCTGTTTCAAAAAAAACACGCTGCGCCTTTAATTTACTTACCAGGTCCATTTGCCTTAAATTTGTTTTAAAGTTAGTCACTATTTTATGAAGGATGAACAATATATGCAACTGGCAATACAGGAAGCACAGAAAGCTTTTGATAAAGAAGAAGTGCCGATAGGAGCTATATTAGTGATGAACAATAAAGTTATTGCAAAAGCCTGCAACCAGGTAGAGTTGCTTAATGACAGTACGGCGCATGCGGAAATCCTGGCGCTGACAACTGCCTTCAATTTTTTAGGAAGTAAGTATCTGCCGGAGGCTTCGTTGTTTGTAACAATAGAGCCTTGCCTCATGTGTAGTGGGGCATTATACTGGAGCAAAATAGGGAGGGTTGTTTTTGGCGCTTACGATGATAAAAACAGCTACAGAAGAGTGGCTGGCAGTAACAATCCCTTTCATCCTAAAACAAAAATCACGGGCGGCGTTCTCGAGGAGGAATGCAGCCAGTTGATAAAAGATTTTTTTAAAGCAAAAAGATAGTGAAACACTATGCCCTTTTT
>JBDUCK010000241.1:0-5401 GCA_040003485.1 Ferruginibacter sp.
GGAATGGAAATATTATAATTTACGTGAAGTGCTTTTGTATCCCGGCACATTTAATAAAGATGAATTTTTAACCTCTGCTGAAGAAAGAAATACGCTGGGTATGGTAGGTAATGGCCCGATGCAAAGGGTCATGATCTTATCAAAACCCGCTTTATATGAGGGCTTTGTAAACGACAGCGGAAAGCAGAATACCGGGATACATGAATTTGTTCATTTATTAGATAAAGAAGATGGCGCTGTGGATGGCATGCCGGAAGCTTTACTGCAAAAGCAATATGCGGTACCCTGGCTGCAACTGATCAATAAAAATATAACCGCTATCCTGGAAGCCAGCTCTGATATAAACGTTTACGGCGCTACAAACAAAGCCGAATTTTTTGCAGTGGCAGCAGAATATTTTTTTGAAAGGCCGGATCTTTTCAAAGAAAAACATCCCGAGCTATATCAACTAATGACGCAGATATTTCACCAGGAACCCCCGGAGTGATTGTTGGGTAGAATTATTTCCTGGCACGGACGCAGCCCTGTCTCTGCCTCCGCTGCAAGCCAAGTACTCTTATTTGCTAACTATTCTACTGTTTCAATAATTTAAAAATGATCAATTCCTTTCTTTGGGGTTGGTGTATGAGGCCACGTTTTCGCTGTATGGGAGGGAGGCTACCAACAGCGGCGGAAGAAACCCAGACCTTGCAAATGAAGTGGAGATGGCCAAGGCAGAGAGGAACATTATAGCGGTCGAACATTTTCTGCCCTCACTGCAATGCTTTCCCGCCTTTTTTCTTTTGCTGTTGTTTTACTCTTCTTTTACTCTTGTTCGGTAAATCCAAAACATGCCTCGAACAAGACCAAAAGGAATCCAAAAGAAATGGGCTGCGATAGCCTGGCCCAAGTTTATTTAAGATTAAATTATTAAAGAAAATGTTGGACTGATTGTATAAAAGTACGCATTGTCAAAACTTATAAGTTCCTTTAAATGATAGATAGGTAATATCTTTCCCTTTACCCGTTGTTTTTATATAACTGCCCGCAAAAAAGTATGAAGCATCAATAGCAAATGACAAATTTCGGTTTACAGCGTAGTTTGATTCCATTGATAACAGTGTTCCAATTCTCTTTTTGGTAGTGAAAATCAATGCAGGGGCTGGCCTCACTTCAACTGCTGCCGGTGAATACGTTCCGTCTTGATTGCTTTGCCGCCACATGAAATAACTGCTCACATAAATATTGCTTTTTTTAGTCGGATTAATCTTAAAATATGGATTGATGTTTACCAGGTTTGTCGCACCGATGGGTGCAGTCAACCCATATTGTGGTTTAGAGAAAAGGAGGTTGTATGTATTCAGCCTGTTGTCATTTTTACTTTTGTCACCAGACATATAGTTGCTACCGATACCTACAATAAATTTATTCGCTGTTATGACTTTATAACTTATGTCTGCAGAAATTCCAAAAGCGCTTATGGTTGATTGATTAAATTTGCCAAATTGGTATGTGGCTTCCAGTTCGTAATTAAATTTTGAATTTTCTGAAAATATCCTGAAACCATAACTCTGCCTGTTTTCTTTACCCGCTAAATAATTGTACTTTCTTCTTTTGGTATTCAAACTAAGACATAGTAGTCAATCGACAGTTTCCGGGGCACAATTTGTTCAGTGGCGTAAGCACCAATGATTATATCTTTAAAGGACTGGTCATCTAATACGCCTGTTTTGGAAATTACCGGAGACATTGCAAAGACATCAATTTTTCTTCTACCAGAATGGTATTTTATAACCGCTGCATCAAAAGTCAATCTTGTATTAGGCCCCTCACGCAATGTGATAAGGCGATGATTGGCAAAACTTATTTCCTGGCGGCCTGTTCTTACCAGCCAGTTTTTCTGAAAATGATAATCAATGAAAGCCTGGTGTAAACTCAATTCGTTCTCGTCAATTTCAGAAACAGCAGGATTGGGATTGAAAAAACGAAGAGTGCTTCCAAATTGAGCAAATATTCGCAGCTTACTCCCCAGTTCAATATTAGTATGAACCATTACTCTTTGCAAAAGCTGCCCGGTACTTACTTTAGCAAAGTAGGCAGGCACATCTCCAAAATTCTGGTTACAATAATACTGAAATTGTTCTCTTAATTCTCCGCCAAAGGAGATATTTCTCCCATTAAAGAGATGTATGTATTTTATTTTTTCAAAACCTTTTTTGTGTAGAGTATCATTATTCAGATTACTGAAGTTATCGTTGTACCTGACAATGTTTATCTGGCTTTTAGCAAAAATTGTACTTAGCAGAAATGTTACTGCAATTATTATCTTCCTCATTCTTTATTGATTAAACGCTTTGTGCGGTTAGATTTCTTTCTAGATGTAACCGGATCATTATCCTAAAAAATAATGACCCGAATTACAATTGTTGTTTTTCATGTAAAGCACTTAGTAAGGCTTTATTACCTGGCCTGTATTAGCACCAAATACGCTTTTGCGAAATCCATATTCCAGTTGTTGCATCGTAACCGGAATATCGCCGGGGAAATAAGGAAAGTATTGAGGGGAGTTTTCGATCACTGTGGGGCTAACTGCATTTATGCGTATGCCTTTTTCCAATTCTATTGCAGCTCCTTTTACAAAGCCTTCTACCGCACCATTTGCAGCTGAGGCATTTGCAAAATTTTTCTGGGGATCATGAGAAAGTGCACCGGTTATTAAAGTGAAGGAACCTTTTGGATTAATGTAATGCTGGCCAATGAGCACTAAATTAATTTGCCCCATCATTTTACCTTCAACACCTTTCCTGAACGTTTTGTCTGTAAGATTTATCCATGGGCCTACATAAGTGGGCCCCGCTGTTGAGATCAATGCATCAAAAGGGCCAACCTTCTTAAACATATTTTCGATGGATTCAGTAGATGTAATATCTACAAGGATGTCTCCTCCTGTTTCAGATACTCTTAAAATTTCATTATCTTTTTCAAATGCATTGGTAAGGTGTTTGCCCATGGTGCCTGTTGCGCCTACGATGATAATTTTCATTTTTTTGTTGTTTTTAATTGTAAATTTTAATACAACAAAATTAGTTTGGGAAGCTGCCTCAATTGTAGGACATCAATGCACTTAAATAGGACTTAAATGAAATTTGTGAATGGATTTAAGAGAGAGTTACTGTATGAAATTTTGGGCTTGGAATATTCGCCTAAAAAACAATGGTTAAATAATTTTATTGAACAAAGAATTAGTGTTTCTTAACGTTATTTTTAAACTATTTGCTTCTAAGTTTTTCCCCTTATAATTTCTATACTTTTAATGTGACATATTATTTTATATGAATGGAGCAGGTCTTAAATCGTTGTATCCTTTTTTTTCGTCAACTCCTTTTATTATTAGCCATAGACAAAAAGTTATTTCACCAATAAATGCCGGTAATGCAAAATAAGGAAAGAGTGTACCTGATAAGTTCGGAAAAAGAAATAATGAAAAGCTATTGAATAAATAGGCTAAACCCGTAATAAAATATAGTATACCTATAAAACGTGGTACAAACCGTGATTTATAAATAAGGAATCCAATCAATAAGCAATAGAAACCAAAGAATACCAATCCAATTCCGTAACCCTGGGCTTGTAAATTTAATGAATGTAATGAAAGAGAAGCCAGCTGCTCCGGGGAAAACGAGCTGAGGTATAAATCGTTACCTAAAAACAATAACGCCGAAATTTGATTTAAAAGATTTACTGCAATGACAGCGGTTTGAATTATTACAAATATCAACGCAAGCTGAGCAACCTGTTTGTTGACCGACCTAAAAATGATGTATATAATTAAAACGCAGGGGATACCGATAACAAAATTACTCAGGTCTGCTACAAAGCCCAGACGGTAAAGCATTTCTGATGCCTTTATCTTTTGAGCAGTTGCCATTGCATCGTTTGAAACCCTTAATGCCTGCCGCACAAAAACTTCGGCAAATAAACCTGTCCCTATCACAATCAGGTATAATAAACCTGCAATTTTGGATAGTGTTTTTATTGATGTCATGGTTTTATTTTAAGATCTATTTAAAAGATTAGAAATGTTTTTCACTTCGTAAAAACTGCCTTATATATTATGCTTTTTTGTAAATATCGCCACTCATTAACCCTGGCTATTTTATCAGGAGCCATTTTTACATATAGCCAATATTAGTGTGTTTAAAGTCGTCGGGGTATTTAAGTCCAAAACCCAGAATCCTATCGAAAGAAGAATGTGCCAGGAATATTAAACCGGCGAAAAGTAAGTAATCATTTTTTAGGACAACACCGAGCAATATTAAACTGCACCCAACTGCTTTGTGGTGAAAGAAGTTATAAGTAATAGCTCCAACCTTTGTGTTAACCAAATAACCTATGATGCCGATATCAGGGCTGAAAAAAAGAATAATATACAACCACCAGCTGATATGCATGTTTAGTTTATATATAAAGAAAACCGAAAGAGCAAATACTCCCATTTCTTCGAATTTAATAAGACTTTTCATTTTGCAAGTTTTGTGAATTAATATTCTCAGCCAGGACTAAGTTAAATTTGAAAGTAAAATTTATAATTAATAAGAATATTGTGTTCCCGGGGCAAAATAAAGTGGTTTATCAAAAAAGGAAAGCAGCTTTTCTTTACTTATATGCTTTTGTTTATTTTCTTTCAGAAACAAAGTATCCCGGAATATCTCCGAAAGGCCGGAGGTATGTGTGAGCAGATTCTTAATAGTTATTTCATCGCCCCTTTTTATTTCTGGGAAGTACTTACTGATCTTATCGTCAACTGATAATTTTTGTTGCTCGGCTAATTTTAGCACTACTGTAGCCGTGAACTGTTTTGTCATTGAACCAACCTGGAAAATTGTATTGGGAGTATTTTCCATCTTGTTTTGAATGTCCTGGTAGCCATAAGCATAACAGGCGAATGCATTCTTATTGTCACCAATCGCATTATAATAATTGCCAAAAAAATCCTTTAATTGGATTTGCATATCAATTGGCAAAACATTCGTTCATGGCTGCTTTTACAAACACCTCATATTCCATCAGTGCTTTATCTCCGGGCCGCAAACCGATTAAACAATGTATTTGCCCCGCAAAACATTTTTCCCAAACTTTAATACCGGCTGCTCTTAATTTTGAAGCATATAAAATACCGTCATCCCTAAGTGGGTCAAATTCTGCATTAATAATAACTGCCGGAGGTAATCCTTTTAAATCTTTTGTAAGTATGGGTGAAACTTCTGGATTATTATACTCACCTGGTGCATACGTTTCTAAAGCAAAATAACAGGCATCTTTTGTTTGAAAATATCCTTTTTCATTCTGTTGATAGGAAAGGGAGGTTTCCATGTTTTGCGGACTGAGATCAACAGGCAGGCCGTTCATAATCTGTAGTTTT
>JBDUCK010000242.1:0-5395 GCA_040003485.1 Ferruginibacter sp.
ATTCATGAATTATTTATTCCCAGGCCCCATCGGAAAATACGGAAGCCGAAAATTATTATAGGGGAAAATTAAAACTCCATATTGTAAACGGCAATAGCCAGCAAAAAGATGAAGCACTTTTTGGAAAAGGGGTAATAGCGGGCATTGCTTTACAGGATTATGATGTTCCATATATTTACAGCTTCCCGCTTTCGCCGTACATCATTGCCAGGGTAAGGGCTGGCAAAGGTGATAATTATGCTTATGCAGTTCATTATTCAAAACTAAATGCTGCGAAAACTCCGTGGAAAAAGTTACAGGGATATACCTGCAATGACGGTACGTTTACAGCAAAGGATAATTTTATCTATGCCGTTTCGGAAGATGTACCCAACATGCAGCTTATAAAAGTAAATGTAGCAACAGGAGAAAAACCTATTTTATTTCTCAGGGAGCAATCACAAATATTAGAAACTATTGCAGCAGGAAAAGATGCGCTGTATGTAAAATATACTGCTCCCGGAAAAGATGGCATATTAAAAATGGGATATGATAAACCTGCTCCGGTTGACGTACCGATGCCTTTCGATGGCGCTGTTGACGGATTAAAAATTATTGGTGATAATGAATTGCTGTTTGGTATCACCAACTGGATAAGAAATAACGAATACCATATTGTATCACATCCGTTAAACCAGGTTAGTTTATTGTCTGGTGCCGGCAACCCCGATTCATTTTTTGAAACATTTACTTCCAAAGTAATTTATGTTTCATCCAGGGATGGAGTTCAAATCCCTGTTTCTTTAGTGTATTCAAAAGAAATTGTTTTAGGCCAAAAACCTTTGCCCCTGTTGATAGATGCATACGGATGTTTTGGTACTTCTATGGCCCCGGCTTTTTTACCGGATATTTTTATTTGGCTTAGCCAGGGTGGAATATTTGCTGAGGCACATATCCGGGGCGGTGGCGAATTGGGAGCAGCATGGTTCAAGAGCGGCTCTTATCCAACCAAAATGAATTCCATTAATGATATAGAAGATGTTGCTGAATATTTTGTAAAAAATAACTATACGCAACCCACGCAACAAGCCATTACCGGCGGCAGTTGCGGTTCGTTAAATGTTGGGTTGGCAACCTTGCACCGTCCCGATCTTTTTTGTGCCGGGGTTTATGAAGTAGGCATTCCAGATTTGGTTACCAACAAAGGAGCATCTTTTGGTAAAGGGCAAAATGAATTTGGTCCATTGGATACAGAAGATGGTTTCAAATAAAGATTATCCATCAGTGCTTATCATCACATAATTGAAAATAAAAAATCGCCTGCAATGCTCATGATAAACGGGGCAAACGACTACATTGTTCCTTTGCACAACGTAGCCAGGTATGTAGCAAAATTGCAGAATGTACAACAAGCTGACCGGCCTGCTTTGTTTATGGTTGACTGGAAGAATGGCCACCAAACTGCAGGTACAGAGCCAAAAGATATCATTAGGAAATGGAAATTCTTATTGTGGCAAACAGGGCACAAAGATTTTCAACTGAAATAATGCAGCTATAAAAAATAACAACACAATGAAATCACTATTAGCAGTTTTAGTAAGCAGCTTTACTTTTATTAGTTCATGTAATAACAAAACAACTGCTGATAAAGGGCACAAAATAGTTACTCAAATCATAATTAAGGAAGCCAATACCACTCCAACAGTTGATATTAAAAATTTCACTTTGATTACAAATAATGTAAAGGCTGACAGTACTGAAGCCATTGAAATTTTAAAAGTAAAACGCAACTGGCCACTTGCCATGCAACGCAAAGACAGTGCTTTATTTGAAAGCATCCTTGCAAAAGATTTTACATTCCATGCCGGGTATGAATTCTATGCCAACCGCACAGATTATATCAGCAACCGGATAACAGGCACCTGGACAATTGATACAGTGCGTTACCACAATTTAGTGTTGCAATTTTTTGGCACCACAGCTTTACTCACTTATTATAATACACTAAATGGTACAGACAGTGTTGGAAGGCCGGATGTAGAACATTACTGGTGGGCAGATATTTATACCAAAGAAAATGGCCAATGGAAAATTTTAGCGGCACATGAAATTGATGCCCGGATTGATTATACAAACAAAAAATAAAATTATTGTAACACTATGTATCTAATTCATTTTCACAAAAACCAGGTTAGAAATATTGCATAAACTATTTACAATATACTTCATATTCATTTTTGCTACAAACTCATTTTGCCAGCAAAAAAATTATCAATGCCCATGCAGTAAAATCGGTCTTGTTACCGCATGGGCAGACAGTAATAAAATTTCCTGCTATTTAATCCCTGTTGAAAAAGACATTGCAAAATCATCCTCAGAAAAATTTTATTTGGCGGCAGTAGTTGCCCCACCGTTAACTAAAACTAATGAAGCACCACTACTGTACCTACATGGAGGGCCGGGCATTGCAACTATAGAAAATGTTCCAAAGTATTTACAATCAAAAACGTGGAAAGCAATAAGGGGAAAACATTCACTCATTTTTTTTGATTACAGGGGAACAGGGTTTTCTAAGCCATCGCTTTGCCCCGAAATGAAAGATTCTTTAACTATATTTTCAAAAACCAATCCTACCGCAAAACAAAAAAAAGATTTCGAAGTTGCACTATATAAAAATTGCAGGGAACAGCTTTTAAAGGAAGGCATTAATGTATCATCTTTTAGTGCTATTCAGTTGGCTGCTGACGCAGAAGCGATAAGAAAGAGTTTGCAAATTGACGATTGGAATGTGTATGGCGTTTCGTTTGGTACCACTGTTGCTTTAAATATGATACGGAACCACAGCAGGCATATCAAAGCGGTAATCCTTGATTCGCCTTTTCCACCTAATGCACCTTGGCAGGATTTTGTCCGGCCGTTTGATACCTGCTTTAAAGTGCTGGAAAAAAATATTGCTGCTGACCCTACTGCTGCAGCTGCATTTCCTGCCATCAGAAAAGATTTTGTAAATGCGGTAAACCGGCTGAATAATGTGCCCGCTAAAATAAAGGATAGCAAAAGCAACGAAAGCTATGATTATACCGGGGATGATTTTGCATGGAGTATATGGAGTGCTATGTTACGGCCTAAAGCCATCCCCGCAGTGCCAATTGCAATAAAAGAAATTGCGAATGGCAACGATTCGATTCTTTCAAAATGGATTAATGTATTTAGCCAGCCCAACTCGTTTGGCAAATTTTCTGAAACACAAAGCAGGGCGATTATGTGTTATGAAGGAAGGCCAAAAACGGTTGAAGAATCGGAATCATCATTGCGTCAGCATTATCCTGACTTTGCTTCTTTCATCAGCGCATTTGATGAAGACATCTGTAATGTATGGCGGCCCGATATTGCAGACAAAAAAATATTTGACCCGGTTGTAAGCAATGTCCCTGTATTAATCCTCTCCGGAGAATATGACCCGGTTTGCCCACCAGTGTTTGGAAAAATTACTGCTGTTACTTTATCAAAATCTTTCCATCTTGTTGTTCCGTCTGCATCACACGCTGCAATCCATGCAGATGATTGTATCCGGGATATTGCAGTTGCATTTTTACTAAACCCTGCATTAAAACCTGATGAAAAATGTGTAAGTGAACGGAAGAAAATAAATTTTAGTACTACTAATTTGAGAATGGCACTGGATGGTTTAAAAAAATAGAAACACTGAAATATGAAAATACATTTTCTAATATGTCCGGCTATTATTTTAATGATTTTTGCATATAGCATTGCACAAGCACAACAAACAACTGCCATAAAATATATGCAAACTGAAGCCGAAGCAAAAAAAATAGTTGCGAATGTTTTAAAACAATCCCCTATCATTGATGGCCACAGCGATCTATTTGCCTGGTACTTTGGCTGTGTGTATAAAAAATTAAAGAAATGTCCACAGGATATTTCCGACTATCCGCTAGATACTATCAGCAAAGGCCAAACAGATATTCCCCGCTGGAGAAAAGGAGGCGTAGGAGGTGTGCAATTAAATTTAGATGCTGATTCATTCAATTTAAAAGTACAGTACGATTTCCTGCACAAGTTAGAAAAAGTATACCAGGAAGACTTAAAAATTGTAGGCACTTCTTCTCAAATGCGCAAAGCCATGCAGGAAGGCAAAATTGCGCTCCTGCCAATGAAAGAAGGTTCTGGACAACTCAATGGTAATATTTTAATACTGGATACGCTGTATCAATATGGTTTGCGTTGTATGACCTTTACGTATTATACTAATGAGTTTGCAGATGCAAGCGATGACACGCCAATACACAATGGAATTTCTGCACTTGGAAAAGATATGGTTAATAAGATGAACCACCTCGGCATTATTATAGATATGAGCCATATCTCCGCCAAATCAATGAGCGATATTTTGGACATTACCCAGGCACCCGTAATATTCAGTCATTCCAATGCAAGAGCATTAGATGATGTAAACCGAAATGTTCCGGATTCAATTTTATTAAGGCTTAAAAAAAATGGTGGATTAATTATGATTGATATGGTGGCGGAGCATACCACCACTGCATTTGGTAAATGGGCAGAAACAGGTGATTCTGTTTATTATTCCATTAAAGCAAAATTCCCCGGAGATAAAATAAAACTGAAGGATGTGATGGTACAGTGGGAAAAGGATTACCCCATGCCTGTTGTCTCTGTTGCTGATGTTGCCGATCATTTTGATTATGTAAAAAAATTAATTGGGATTGATTATATCGGAATCAGCGGCGATTATGATGGTATGGATTATCCAATTCCAGGGCTGGAAGATGTTTCCTGTTTTCCTACATTGTTGATTGAACTGGCAAGAAGGGGTTGGACAAAAAAGGAATTGAGAAAAGTTACTGGCGAAAACTTTTTATGCGTATTTGAAGAGGTGGAGAAGAAAGCAAAAGAAATTTAAACAAGAAATCAACCAGCATCAAAAAAATAAAAATGTCACATACAGCCTCCCCCGTTTTACAAAATGAAAGAGCAGATATTTTGGACATACTCCGTGGCTTTGCCTTACTCGGCGTTATGCTTGATAATTTATTTGGCTTTACCGGCTGGGGTTTCCTGACACCAGCACAGCGGCAAGTATTGCCTACCTGGCATGCAGATGCCATCCTCGCCTTTAGCGAACTAAGTTTTGTCAATGGAAAATTTTATAGTTTGTTTTCATTGCTGTTTGGTATAGGTTTCTCCATAATCTTAATGCGCAATCAACAAAAAGGGATCAATCCCTTAAAAATATTTTATCGCCGCCTGTTTATTTTATTAATTATTGGGGCAGGCCATTTGTTTTTGTTGTGGGAAGGTGATATTCTTTTCCTTTATGCACTTATTGGAATGTTGTTGCCTTTGTTTAGAAAATGTTCTGATAAAACATTGCTTA